>JAUZPH010000255.1 GCA_030706065.1 Bacillota bacterium
TAACATAATTAATTTATCATGTCAACATATTTTTTAAACATTTTGTCGTAAGATTCATTGGTTGAACCGAAGCGACTTGTTTATAATATCACCCGCTGCTGATTATGTCAACAGATTAAATAGAGGTAATATATGCCATTATCCGGAATACTACAGCCTATCCCCCCACCAATTTTTCCGGCACTCTGTAAGATAGAATGTTTGCGCTTTAATGTTTATACTACAGACAATTGTTTATATTCCATTGAACTATTCACCTCTGTTGATTATATAAAAAGTCTTATGGTCTCTCCATGCTCCGTTTATGAACAGATATTCCTTGTTTACGCCAAGTATCTCAAAGCCGCAGCTCAAAAGCACTCTTTGAGACTTGATATTGTCCACCAAAGTAGAGGCTTCAATCCTGTGGAGCTCCATCTCCACAAAAGCATATTCAAGTATAAGTTTTAAAGCCTCCTTCATATATCCTCTTCCCTGAAAGTCCTTATCTATTGAATATCCTATGAAGGCACTTCTGAATATTCCCATGACTATATTACTTAGCTGTGCCTTTCCGATAAGCTTACTTTCGTAATATATACCAAAGCTTATGGCGGTACCGTTAAGATACTGCTTGTAGCTTTCCATGAGTATTCTCCTCTGTACCTCAAGGGTATAAAAACTATCTTCTCTGGCAGGTTCGAAGGATTGAAGGTATTCCATGTTTTTTATATAGTACTGCAGCATATCCTCCGAGTCCTCCGGCGTGAAGACTTTAAGTTCAATATTTTCCCCCTTCAGTCTGAGTATGTTCACCCTGCTGCCTACTTCAAAATCCATGGCATTTATCCCAAAGAGAAGTTCGCTCTTATAGTAGCCCTTTGATATTATATTGTCTTCCACCACACCTTCCAGCACCATGCCTATATCTGTCAGTGCTCTCACATTTGTATCTTCATCTACAAGCACATTTACCTTATAGGTATTTGTAGTAGCGAATATCTTCCTCAAAAGTATTTGAAGGGCTTCTTTCAGCATTTCGAAATTATTGGGCCTGTAGTAATTTATCCTGAACATATAGCTTCTGTTATCGGACTGATAGTCCAGCAGAAAGAATCTTCCCACCGTAATGCCGTTATTGTCCTTTATCACATATTCTTTTTCTCTTCCGTGCACATTTTCGACCGTTATCTTTTTATCATTCATTGTCAGCATCTCCCGGGTTTAAAAACTGTTATTTTATCAACATCATTCATATCTTGTATAAACAACCTCGAACCTTTATTTAAATTGACAATTGACAGTGGACAATGAACAATTAAGGATGCTTTTTCTCCGCAGGCTGCGAAAAAGCTAAAAATATTATTATAGAAATTCAGCTCAGCTAAATTTCAACCTTCATTGTCAATTTTCAATTGTCAATTGTCAATTATATTTACCGCGGTATTTTACAAGTATTTAAATTTAATTCTGACGTTGGATATCTTCAACTATCCCTATATCCCAATGATATTTTACATTTAAAGGCATGTACCTTTCAACAATAATATTGAATATTTAATATTTGGGGTATATATTGATAAAAACTGCTAATTATGATTATATAAATATATCCAATACGAAAACTTAATTGCAGCTGAAGTTGGATATATATAAATACAAATGTTTATTTTTATTGAAAGGCACGTGTTATACATATGAACAAGCAAAGTATAAATAAAGTAAAGCTTTTTCTTATGGGTCTCGGCAGCAGATTTTCAGAAAACAGTTCTATTTTTAAAGGCATATATGTTACCTTCACCGCCGGACTTAAGGAATTCAAAGGAGTAGGCCATTTTGAAAACGGAAATATAGCCTATAACTTCGCCGGCAAGACAGAAATTTTGAAAACGGAAGACCTGGCAGGAAGGCTTGCTGAAGCCTGTGAACAGTACGACTCAATATCTATCCTGTACAGAGAAAGAGGCACCGATATAATAATATCCGCCGATAACAAGAATGTTAAGATGAATACTACAGAGTTGAAAGATGAAGAAGAGGATAATAAGCTTGCTTCCCATGTATCCGAAACTTCTACACTTTTGAACAGGGACTATTACATAAAGCCAGACAAGGCAGAGGCTCTTCTCAAGGAGCTTGGCATAATGAGCAAGGACGGCAAAATCAAAAATGACAAGATAAGAAAATACAATCAGATAGATCATTATGTAGAACTCCTGGAAGGAATACTGGATAAGCTTCCCACAAAGGAAACTATCAATATACTGGACTGCGGCTGCGGAAAATCCTATCTGACCTTTGTCCTTAATTACTACCTGACAGAGATGAAGAAGAGAAAATGTCATTTCATCGGACTGGATTACTCCACCGGAGTCATTGAAGCCTCTAAAAGGATGGCAGAGAATTTGGGCTACAGAAACATGGAATTTCATGCAACAGACATAAAGGATTACACCTCGCCTAAGAAAATCCATGTAGTTATCTCCCTTCATGCCTGTGACACTGCGACCGACATGGCCTTGGCCTTTGGAATAAGGATAAATGCAGATGTCATCATTGCAGTTCCCTGCTGCCACCGGGAATTATTAAGCGAATATTCCTATGAGCCTTTTAAAGGAATTTTGAAGCACGGCATATTCAAAGCGCGGCTGGCGGATGCGCTCACTGACGGCATGAGGTCACTTATGCTGGAGGCCAAGGGCTACGATGTTTCAGTAGTGGAATACATATCTCCTCTGGAGACTCCAAAGAATCTTATGATCCGGGCTATGCAAACAGGGACGGAAAATCCCGCTGCCATGGATCAATATTTAAATCTGATGTCACAATTTAATGCATATCCCGCTCTTTACAGATATATAAATGAATATGAGTAAAAATTTGACCCTGTGCACGTAAATGCACGGGGTTATCTATAGATATCATTTACGGAAACTTAATCATTACTTGTCCAAAATTCGGAAGTTTCAACCGATTTTGGACAAGTAATGATTGCAGTTGAAGTTGGATATCTATAGGGAAAGGGCTTATATTTCTATGAAGAGACGGCGATCCATCAAATTCACACTTTTCCTCTGTTTAATCTGTATTTGTACAGGCATCTACCTAGCCTACAGCATAGGAAACGCAAGAAAAAACGCCAGAATACAATCCATCCCCGGAGAAAACGTCAGCGACAAGAAGTTTACCACGGAAGAATCTATTATAAAGGAACTGATAAAGAAGCAGGAACTTATAGTTATGGAGGCAGACCTCTCCGCAGACGTAACCATTGATGCCAGCTGGGGGGACTGGGATGTATTCAAGAAAATGCAGATCATACATTTTTACGGCAAAGGGCTGTATTCAGTAGACCTCTCCAATATAAACGAGGACAATATTTCCATTGACAATGAAAACGGAACAATCAGCGTCATCATTCCAAAGCCATATATCAAGGCAGTTTATGTAGACGAAACCAAGACACTATTTGAATCTACAAAAAACGGCCTTCTCAGATTTGGCGACATGAAGCTGACGTCGGAAGAATTCGAGTTTATGATTTCCACAGCTAAAAAGAGTATGACAGAAAAGCTCCAGGGTGAGGATACATATAACAAGGCTTTGACAAATGCTCAGGAGGCCATGACGGACCTTATGAAGTCCATTATCAAGTCCTTCAGTGGAATGAGCACGGTTACCGTTAAGGTTCAGAGTTGAAAAAATGATATAAGGGACAAAAGCCGGACAAGGTATCATTATACCTGCCCGGCCTTTTATTACTTATTGTTTATGCCCGCTATATCCTTTATGACCTCTCCGCCAAGTATCATTCCTGCTACAGGTGGAACGAAGGAAATGCTTCCCGGAATCTGCCTTCTGATTGTGCACTTTTTAGTTCCTCCGGTACATACGCAGCCTTCCTTGCAGGTGATAACTTCATCTTCCCTCGGTTTCAGCGGAACTTCCTCAGAATATACTACCTTCAGGCTGTCAATTCCTCTCCTTCTAAGCTCATATCTCATAACCTTGCAGAGAGGACAAACCTTTGTATCATAGATATCTGCAATTCTGAACTGTGTGGGATCAAGCTTGTTGCCTGTACCCATGCAGCTTATTATTCTGATGTTGTGCTCCTTGCACCATTTGACAAGGGCTATCTTTGAGGATACCGTATCTATGGCATCTACTACATAGTCTGTATCCTCGGTAATTATCTCTCCAATGTTGTCTTCCTTTACAAAGGTCTCGAAGGTGGTAACCTCACATCTGGAATTTATCTGAAGCACTCTCTCCTTCATCACTTCAACCTTGCTCTTGCTTATAGTCTTAAGAGTGGCATGTATCTGTCTGTTTATATTAGTGAGACATACTGTGTCATCATCTATGAGCACAAGCTTGCCTATGCCTGCTCTGGCTAGTGCCTCCACAGTATAACTGCCCACACCACCGATACCAAATACTACAACCTTGCTGCCTCTTAACTTGTCTAATGCTTCCTTACCTATCAACAACTCCGTTCTTGACAGTGAATGCTGGGCCATTAATATCTCTCCTTTTTTAAGGCCTGAGCCTTTTCTAACTATAAATTTCACCTCTTGTTCCCTGAGCTATCAGTCTCTAAGCCCAACCGGTATTCTCTTCCGTTGAGCCACCCAGACGATGTCTGCACTATGCCTGCTCAGTTCAAGGGGCCACAGTAGATTCTACTACATTCTTTAATGCTTTTTCAAGTGCAGATTTTTTTCCTGCAAAGCTTTTTAATGGAGGGATTTTTTATGAATTATGCAGCTTCCCTTACAAAATAAACAATAGCATTACTACTGCTATATTTCCATAAATACCTTTCTGCTATCCCGTTATTCTTTCTTGATTACTGCAGCGAACTTTGTCCCAATATAGCGACTGCCACATACAATAATATTAGGACGTCTTTATTCTCTTTTTCAACTAAATTATATTTTATTCTTTATAGAACCTGTGAACAACCCTTTTTTCGATATAAATTAGCATATATAAACGGGAGGTAGCCTGATGCACGAAGAAAAAGACGAAACCAAAAGGAAGTTGGCCCTTCAGAGGGCTGAAGAACTAAGAGGAAGAGTAGAAGACTACTTGTCCATAAAGGATACAATTCCTAATGGGCTGAATCCAATTTACGGGAGAAAAAAGGAGGCTAAAAAGAAACAGATATGTTCTATTCTAAATGCCTCGGAAGAAGAATGGAATAGTTGGAAATGGCAGTTTAAAAACAGGATATGCGATGTAGATTTATTGGCACAGATAATAACTTTAGACGATAAAGAAATTGAAAATATCAGAAAGGTGCAGCAGAAATTCAGATGGGGAATTTCCCCTTATTATGCCTCGCTGATCGACGATGATGATAAGCTAAGCCCTGTAAAGCTCCAGTCTATACCCTCAATATTAGAGTTGAATGAGGGAGGTGTCCTGGATCCTTCTGCAGAGGAGGATACCAACCCTGCCGGTTCCATCACAAGAAGATATCCTGACAGGCTGATTATCAATGTTACCAATGTGTGCCCTTCCTTTTGCAGGCACTGTCAGAGGCGGAGAAACATCGGAACAGTAGACAGCCATAAGCCCATATCCATCCTACAGGAATCCATCGATTATGTGAGAAATAATCCTGAGATACGAGATGTATTGATTACCGGCGGCGATGCCCTGATGTTATCAGATGCCGTATTGGACTGGTTACTTGGGGAAATCCACTGCATACCTACAGTAGAATATATAAGAATCGGTACAAGAGTACCCGTAACCATGCCCCAAAGGATTACAGAAAATCTCCTGAGTATAATGAAGAAATA
>JAUZPH010000256.1 GCA_030706065.1 Bacillota bacterium
GAACAGTTAAAAAGAGCGCTGGAAGATCTGGAGAGCTATAACAGAATACTGCATTTGCAGTCTCTATGTGATGAACTTACCGGCTTATACAACCGGCGGGGCTTTATTACACTTGCAAATGAACGGATTGCAAGGCTGAAAGGTCCCAATTCGGGATGCCTGATATTTTATGCGGATTTGGATGGCCTTAAGCAGATAAATGATACTTATGGACATGCAGAAGGAGATTTTACTTTAACAAAAGCGGCAGAGTTATTGACTCAGGCTTTCAAATCTACCGATATAATTGGCCGTATCGGTGGAGATGAGTTCACCGTCCTTGTGATAGGTGCAGCCGAGAGAGATAAAAATTATATATGGAACCAGGTAAAGCTTTTATACGACAATTTTAATAAAACCTCAGGTAAACCTTATAATATCTCTATAAGCGCCGGGTGTGTATATTTTAAATCCAATGTTGGATTCAACCTCGATGAGCTTTTAAGGAGTGCTGATTTGGAGCTATATATTGAAAAACAAAGGAAAAAGTCCGTACATAAAAAGAAATAAAAGCATATTAAGAAAAAAGAAGAGGCAGGGAGTAAATCCGCTGCTTCTTCTGCTTATAGATGCGGAAACTTATGTTTAAATTTATCGCCTTCGAAAAATCGGTGAAGATTCGATATTTTCTCAGGCGAATACTAAAGGTTTAAATTTCCGTATCTTTATAAAAATTATTTTACAGGTTGATATGCTTGAAAGTGATGAACCGTCCCCGTGAACAGAGCTGCATTCTTTCCGGCAAAGGTTTGAAAGTTTTTCGGTTTTCTACCGGTGAGTTTGTAAAAGTCTTCGGTGACCCTGCTGGCAGTGCCGAGCCTGGTCATAAGATAAAGCATCGTTGTCACATTTACATATGACTTGTCAAAGCCTCTTACCTCTCTCATATGTTTTCTGAATCTGAAAACTGAAGGATTGCTGTAGGTTACCTTTCTGTCTATGACTTTGGTAAGAATATCAGCTATCTGATAGTAATCCAGGGACTCCGGGCCGGTTATGGTATGGGCGGTGTTTTTATATTTTTCCGGATTTGCAAGGAGCACCGCAGCGGAATATCCGATATCCCCGGCATCTATGAAACTGCATCTGCTTTTTCCCGCGGGAATAAATATTTCACTCCTGTCTCTTATTTCATCAAGGTGCACACCGGTGAGGTTCTGCATGAAGAAGCCCGGCCGGATGTGTGCATAAGGAATACCGGCTTTTTCTATGTATTTCTCTATCTTATGATGAGGCGGTACCGGATTATTCTCTACTCCCATCAGTGACAGGAAGGAAACCAGCTTAATTCCGGCAGCCTTCATGGCATCAATAAAAGGTTTCAAGTCCTCGGGCTTTCCTAAATGAGGGGGACGCATTAAAAAGACTCTGTCCACATCCTTTAAGGCCGCCTCAAAGGTGGAAGGATCAGTAAAATCAAAGCGTACGTATTCACCACGGCTATCCACCTCAGATATCTTCTTTTCTGTCAATTGACTTAATGCTGCCGACACCTGCTGTCCCATATCAAGCAGTGAGCTGCAAACAAAGCGGCCTACGTTTCCAGTGGCCCCTGTTACAAGCACTTTATTCTTCATAGGTATCCTCCTGTTTAATCCTGTAGATTCAACTGTATATTATTCTATCTTATTCAGTGCATTTCTCAAGTCCTTCAGTGCCAAAGCCAGTTTTTCAAGCTCCTCATCATTGAAATTGACTATTTTATTCTCCAGATTCAGCATTACCAGTCTCTTATGATTTGCCAAAAATTCTTTTCCGCTGTCGGTCAGCTTGAGGTGAATATATCTTCTGTCCCTGTCGTCAGACACCCTTTCAACAAAGGCCTTGTCGATTAGCTTTTGAATCAAGGGAGTTGCATTTGTCTTTGAAATCATAAGAATTTTGGCAAGCTCTGTCACCGCAAGCGTTTCGAAGTCCTCCAATGTAAAGAGGATATGAAAGTGTGAGGGGGCCAGGTCTATGCCATCCTGATAGAGATCAAGCTTTACAAGCTTTTTTCTGAATAACGGGGGGATGGTATACAGATTTTCCACTATATCTTTAAAGATTTCATCCATTACAGCTGTCACTCCTGACTAATCATAATAGTATATATGGTTATGTTCTTATAATAGTTATGATATCATAACTATTATAAGAATTGCAAGTAATGCACTGGAGGTTTTTATGAAGATGCGTAGAATATAAATACCTATTTACTTGAAGAGAAATTTATACGAAAGATACTGGCATTGGGGCCCTATTTCAGGGTTTTGTCTCCTCAAAGATTAGAGGATCAAGTTGTGAGAAGAATAAGAAGAGCTATTGAACTCAGCGGGGAATAAAAAAGCAGCCGACCATGGGGCGGCTGCGGTGTGTGAATAATGGGATGGGGGTCATCCCTGATGATTTTATTGTAGGATTCTATTGTGTCAGTTTGATGTCAATATTGAGTACTATTTGTTAATTATTTTCCGGAAACAGTTACTCCTGTAGAGCTTATATGAGGAAGCAGCATTGCCCCGAAGTCAACTCTTTCACTGGATATGGCTTTAATGTTCCTGAACAGCTCCAGAAGATTTCCCGAGATCATTGTCTCGCTTACAGGATATTTAATTTCTCCATTTTCGATATAATAGCTGTTTTTGGCAACACCGGAGAAGTCACCGCTGGTACTTGGCATTCCTCCGGAGAATCTGGCCACCAGAATTCCTTTTGCCGTATTCTTAACCATTTCCTCAAAGGAGGTATCGCCTGGTTCAACTACATAGCAGTATCCGGAATTCTTTGCCCTCTCGAGGCCGGTCTTATTGGCGCCGTACTGGCTGAGAAGGAAGCTTTTCAAAACTCCTTTTTCAAGGATGGTGACATTTTCTGCCTTGAAGCCATCTCCGGTAACAAAGTAGCCATCGCATATTTCCGGGGAAACAGGCTTCGAGCTTAAGGTAAGCAGCGGGCTTGAAATCTGCTCATTAAGCTTGTCTTTTAATAAGCTTGTTCCAGAGATTAATACAGAATCTGTAAGGAAAGTGCCAACATAGGCGCTGATTAAATCATTTAAACAGTCCGGTGTTATTATGACATCACCCTGGAACTTGCCTTCAATGGGCCGGGTGGTTATCTGTTCGGTATTTTGCCTCATCAATATTTCAATGGTTCCGCAGTCAAGAAGTTCCTTGTCCAGTTCTTTCGTGAAGAAGCCGCTGTAGTTGAAGGAGGAGCCCTTTTCTCCATCTTTTGAGGCAAACATAGTCATGAAATCGTAGATCCCTTTATTCATGGAGAAGTCCACTCCATTGGAGTTACCAACATACTTGCTGCTCTGGTTAAAGGTCAATATGGTGTCGTTGAGCTTTATGGTGGGGAATTTAGCAGATACCTCCGATACAAAGTTGGTCAGCAGAGTATACATCCTGTCCAAATCAGGCTCCATTATCCCTGAAGTAAACTGTTCCGGGTCCTGCAGCGGGGCTATATCATAACCATCATCCGCTTCTGAATTTCTGCACAGCTCAAATACAGAGTTTACAGCCTCATCGATGGATTCTTTGTCGGCCTTGTTGATGGAAATAAACCCTTTCTTTTTATCCTTGATTACTGTCAGGCCCAGTGAAGTGTCCAAAGTTGTACGGAGCAGCGATACGGAGCCGCTTTCCACATTCATTTCATATTTTTTACTTTTTGACAGTTCACACTGACATTTGTCAGCTCCGGTTTTTAAAAGTGTTTCTATACAATAGGTAACTACTTCTCTATCATTCATATTATCTACCCCCTATGTTCACCTTGCATTTAATGGCCGGGCCGCCCATGCCCACGGGAATCATCTGTTTCTTGCCGCACATTCCGCCGTTCAACCAGATCATATCGTCGGATATCATGGTTACACTTTTTAATACATCAAAAGCTATGCCGGATATTGTTGTATCCTTGATTGCTCTGCCAAGCCTTCCGTTTTTAATTTCAAAGCCCATGGTAATACCAAACATAAATTCACTGGTGGTATCAGCCTGGCCATTATTAGTCTGCATAAGATAATAACCGTCTTCAATAGATGCAATCATATCGGCCAGCTTGCTTGTACCAGGTAAAATAGCAGTATTTCTCATTCTGATAAGAGGTTCGTCAAAGAACTGATAAGCCCTGGCATTTCCTCGGGGTTTGGTGTTAAAATGCCTTGCACTTTCTCTGTTATGCATATAATTTCTCAGTATTCCATTTTCAATTATGACCACATCTTCTGCAGCAGTACCCTCATCGTCCATAAATACAGGAATGGGACAAGTTTTGTATTCATAAGTATGGGCATAATCAACAAGGTTTACCAAAGGGCTTGCAATCATCTTGTCCATATAATCTGCAGCAATGGAACCGGATAAGACCAAATCCGCTTCCGTGGTATGGCCTATGGCTTCATGAGCAAGTATACCTGCAAGGTTCTGATGAAGAACACATTCCTTTATTCCGGCATTGGCATAGCCCCCTTCACTTTTTGCAATGAGATTTTCGTATAAGCTGTCTATTTTCCTATACAAATCCTCAGGTGATGAGTAGTTGTCTTCAAACTGGCCAAGTCCACCAAATACCTCGTACAGGGAAACCGGCTGCCCGTCTTTTTCTATGGAAAGTGATATCACAATATTGGCACGGGGCACCATTGAGTACAGGTCGGCTCCATTGGAGGTTATCATGGTCTTCTCCATGTCAAGGCAGCGCAGTGCTGTCATTCTCTCTGTTAAATTGGGATACTTTGAAGCAATGTAGTCGTCCAGTTCTTTCATAAATTCCATTACCTGCTCCTGGGTATGTCTGGATTTCTTCGTGCTGAAATCCTTCTCGAAAGTACCCGACTGGGGTTCGAAGAGAGACCTGTTTTTTTTCACTCTGCTGTCCAGAAACAAGGCATTTCCCTCAGCAGCCTTCAGCACGGCCTTGATATTTTCAACATTCATTTCTGCACTTGATGCAAATCCCCAGGAGCCGTTTTTATAGACCCTTGCACTGACACCGTTGGTGACACTTTTGGAATTCTGAACCAGATTTCCGTTTAATAGAGTTATATTCAGGGCTTTGTTCTCTTGAACTCTGAGCTCTGTGTATTGGGATAAGCTGTTATAATATTGCTTGAGACTTTTTACTATCATTTATACTCCCCCTTTCGCTATATGCATATTATACCATTTTGAGGATGTTATTGGTAACAATAATGTAAAAAGGGAGAACTAACGGCCTGGAAGGGAGCCGGCGTACAACAGGATAAAAAAGCTGGCAAGTACCAGCTTTTTTACTTAGAATTCCGGTACATCCTCCAGGAATCCATAGTGCAGCCCGGTAGGATTGCTTGCAAGCCTTTCTTTCCCGGAGTTATCTCTTTCCACGGTGACACCGTCAATCTCATGTTCCTTAACCATTCTAATGGCTTCATCTATGGAATAAACACTGCCATCATCCGTACGTATGGCGACAATATCACCTTTTTCATTTTTTCTGATGTTTGCGATTGTTGGGATATGACCACTCATAAAATATACCTCCTTAAGCTGTGTAAATCCGTTGCGTATTACCATTTCACATTGTATGACATACCTGTATTCTTTTCTATTATTTGATTTATTATTAAATATATTCAAAGAGATTTTTTAAAACATAATCAGGATCTGTAACAAAAAAAACGGCATACTCATATGATGTACTATGAGCGAAGGATAAAACTTAAGAAACTCTATGTTATATAATGATAATCAAAAAGGAGGAATTCA
>JAUZPH010000257.1 GCA_030706065.1 Bacillota bacterium
TATGTCGTGAACCTCCAGTACATTCCTCTCGGTTCTCACACAATACTGCATTGCCTCATCAAGTATGGCAGTATTCTGATGTTCATCCCTGTCGTGCTTGCAGGAATATAAAATAGTGCCTCTCTGATAATTTGTATCTGAGCCAAGTCCGTCATAGTAGCCCATCTCCAGTTGAAGCGCTGACAGATTCGGATTTGTACCGGTGCTGTATATGAACTTTTGAATCTCTTTGGAATTTCTTATGGCCTTGCTGAAAAAGAGGGGAAGCCTGCAGGGATAATTGCATTTGCAGCTGAACTCCTCTATATCGAAAAAGGTCTTTCTGGACTCTTTGGATAACCTTATTTCATATAATCCAATGTAGCTTTCCAAGTCACTTATCACTTCGTCAGGTCCTATTGCCATAAATAATCCCTCCAGACTGCATAATTCATGAAACCTGCAGGATGCTTCCTGTAATAATAATGCAAATAAGACACTGCAAAAGTACAATGTCTTATTTCTATTCTATTGTTCTTTTTCTATGCTGATTAGTGCTTCGCGAAATGCCTCCATTGGCTGGGCACCGACTACAGCATATTTACCGTCAATTATGAAAGTAGGGGTGCTGCTTATTCCATACTGGTGGGCTTCCTCTTGCACCTGCTGCAGGATATTATCATAGGCAGCTTCCCGAAGCCTGTTTAAAAGCTCCTCCTTGTTCAGGCCTGCTTCTCCAGCTGTATCACGTATAATATCTTCCTCCCCAATATCCAACCCTTCTGTAAAATATGCATGGAAAGCCTTCTCATGAAATTCATGAAACTTCCCCTTTTCCTTTGCATATTCACCGGCTGCCAGCAACTTATGAGAATTGGGAAGCCTTTCGGATGGGTTGAAATCTATTCCATACAGCCTCCCCATACGCCGCAGATTTATATGCATCTGCCTCATAGACGCCTCAGGAAACCTTTCTTTCAAGGATACACCCGTTTCAGGTGTTTCAGGATGTATCTCCAACGGGAGCCATTCATCCTCTATGTCAAATTCCTCCTTCAGCTTGTCGACAATACCTTTGCCGATATAGCAGAAGGGTCATATATAATCGGAAAACACTAAAAACTTATGCTTCAATTTTTTCACTCCCTGTAACGCAAATTTTTCTATTCCGTCTTTTCCGTATATTCTTACTCTGCTTATATGGTTTTATACCAAAACTTTAGAAGTTTTCACCTAAGCCTGTACTTCAGTTCCCAGAATATCTACATAAGTGATAGTCATTAGCCCATTGGTATTTCCCTCTTGAGCATGCCCCTCCATCACCCTGTTGGCCTGCTTCATTCTTGCTTTTTCAAAAATCTGCCTTGCCAGCCTGGCATTTCCGAAGGTTTTATCTTTTCTTTCAACTATTTCACGGAACTTATCTAAAAGAACCTTTTCTGCCGCCCTGCTCATGATGTAGTCGTTGCTTTTGCAGAACCCCAGGAATATTTCAACAAGTTCCTCCGGACTGTAGTCTGGAAACTCTATCTTAAAACCTATGCGGCTCTTAAGCCCCGGGTTCATACTGAGCAGTTTTTCCATCTCATCGGTATAACCGGCAAAGATGACCATAAGCTTATCCCTGTTATCTTCCATCTCCTTGATTAATA
Source organism: Bacillota bacterium (assembly GCA_030706065.1). GTDB lineage: Bacteria > Bacillota > Clostridia > Clostridiales > Clostridiaceae > JAEZDX01. The sequence continues at coordinate 1,632 of JAUZPH010000257.1, forward strand.
CGGAAAGGGCCTCTCTCCCGAAGTCATTTTCTCCCCCCTGGGCCAGGGTATAGGCTTCATCTATGAAAAGTATGCCTCCATAGGCTTCTCTTATCTTCTCCATGGTCCTTGAAGAAGTCTGACCTACATACTCGCCTACAAGCTCCTTCCTGGTTACCTCGACAAGCTGTCCCATCTTCAACAGCCCCATCTGTCTGAAGAGCCTGCCTAATATTCTGGCAACAGTGGTTTTACCTGTTCCCGGTTTTCCGGCAAATATCATGTTTACTGCAAACTCCTCATTCTTCAGCCCCATATCCTTTCTTTTACTCTGCAGACGGAGTAAATCAAATATATTCCCAATTGTACTCTTGACCTGCTCAAGGCCTGTCAAGCCGTTAAGCGTTTCCAGTAAATCCTCTATACTCTCCCCGGAAGCTTCCTCCTGCTTTCTACCAAAGTCCTGTGCCGACAGCTTCTCAAGCTCCTCCTCCGGTACATCCTTTGTCCCTATTCTGAAGGCCCTTTCCCTTATGGCCTCCTCAACAATATTTCTTACCGTCCTTCCGTTTGCAAAATTTTCGTCCACCTTTAGTCTGTTTATCTTCTCGATAAAGGCTGCTTCGGCATCTGCATCCAGCTCATAGTGTTTCTCAGCTGCATTTTTTTTCGCAATAAGCAGCAGTTCTTCATCATTGTAGTTATCAAATTGTATCTGAACATTTATCCTGCTCTTTAATCCCGGGTTCAGCTGCATAAGCTTGTTTATTTCCCTCGTATAGCCTGCCAGTATGACAACAAACCTTCCTCTGTAATCCTCCATGGCCTTAACCAGAGTATCTACTGCCTCTATTCCATAATCGTTGGGGCTGTCGGACCTGTTCAGGGAATAAGCTTCATCTATGAACAGGATCCCATCCATGGCACTTTCTATTGCCTTCCTTGTAAGGACAGCGGTCTGTCCCACATACTGTCCCACCAACTTGGACCTGTCAACTTCAACAACATGTCCCTTCTTCAATACTCCCGCCTCTACCAGCATTTCACCCAGCAGCCGTGCAACAGTGGTCTTTCCCGTTCCCGGATTTCCGGTAAATACAAAATGATAGCTCAGGTTCTCTTCAGAAAGGTTCAGCAGCCTGCTCCTCTTCCTCTCGTAGTCCAGGTAATTCATTATGCTGAACAGCTCTCTCTTCACATTATTCAGCCCAACCAAGGCATCCAGCTTAGTCTTTATCCTCATCCAGCTGTCCGGTCTTTCAAGCTTCTCAGCTTCCTCCTTCTGCCTGTCTGCTGCTGCCTCTTCTGCGGTAAGGGCTGCCTCAAGAGGTATTGCCGTATCAGATACAGCATCCCGCGGATTTTCTGCTTCCGTCATAGTTTGTCTGACAGCTATGGCTGAAAGAGCCTTCTCCCTGTTTTCCAGAGCGTCTTTCATCTGCCTCAGGTTAAGTACCCTGTCAAAGTAAGGCAGAGCTTCCTGATACTTTTTTTGCCTTACCAGCAGCTTTCCTATGGAATTGTTGAGATATACCTGTACCTCGTTATCTCCACCCCCGGCATTTGCTGATGAATCCATAACCTCTACGGCATTCTTATAACTTCTCAAAGCCTTGTCGTATTCACCTCTGTATTCCGCCACCTTGGCATCATACATATCCTGAAGCCTCTTATTTCTGGTTTTTACAAGGACCTCTCCCAAATTCCTGACGGCACCCTCAACATCGTTCATAAGCTCCAATACTGTAGACCTTTGAATATACAGAGGCAGAAATCTATCATCCAGCTCCATGGCCTTATGACAATTTTCAAGCACCCGCTGATAGTTCTTTTGTTCTATCAAATCATAATTTTCCTTCAGAACATCCTTCATAAATGTGACGCTGTAATTGGTTGTTCCTTCATTATTCAGCTTCTTTTGAGTTCTTTCCTTCTCCGCTCTCTTCCCGCTGATATCCTTCAGGTCAGGATTCTCACCGGTATGGGCTTCATATGCCTTTTTAAACCTCCCCGGCTTTTTCTCCTCTCTTTCTTCATGGAAAACAGTAAACAATTTCTGTTTTACAGGCATTTTCTTTACTATCTTCTTCTCTTCATCCAAAGCCTCGATTTTCTTGGAAACCTCTCTTGCCTTAAGGGATATCCCTCTATCCCTGAACTGCCCTATTATATCCTCTATATATTTCTTTTGTCTCCATTCCCCCTGCTGCAAGAGATGTATATAATTCGGATATTCCAGCGCCTCTACTCCAACCACCGGTATACCCTTTTTCTCAATAAAATCAAGCCATCTCTTCTTTTCATTATAAACACTGTTTCTACTGTCGCATCCCCAGGCTAAAATTACCCAGGGAAAGCTGTCGCAATACTTTATGAAATCGGTATAGCCTCTGAAGAGAATGTCCTTATGTGCATGAAGCCTCTCCTCTGTTCCTTCGAATACTCCAGCAGGAGCATCCAGCAATGTAAACAGATTATAGATGCATAAAGTCCCTTCAAGCTTCTCACCGTCATACAGCCTTTCAACTAATTTTATTAGCTGAAGCAGAACTCCATTGTTGCTGAGTATCCCGGAAAATTCTCTGCCCTCGTTAACAGGCCCGTGTATATAGAGCCCCCTTGCTTCCAGCACAGCTATACCGGGATTGCATAAAATACAGGCGCCGATGAGGCTGTCACTGTTTCCCCACTGCAGATAGGTGGCAGTCCTGAATATATCCATTCCATACTTGACAAAGCTTCCATAGGCAACTGCGCTGTTCATCCTTTTCTCCCCCCATAAGATTTTATAATCTGTCCTTTTCTATTTCTACACATTAATGTATTTTTCCTCCACGGAGAGCAAATTTGTTTGCAAAACCCCAGGTCAGTATTAAGGAAGAAGCCTGCTTTCAACAGCCTATAAGAACAATGAGCAGTCCCAGATATCCAATATTCATGGATTTGATGAGACTGCTCATTGTATTTAAATTTTTGCTTTATATATTGTCAAGCTCCACTCTGATTTCCTGGACTGTATTCCTTGGAAGTCCTTCAAGCACGGCTCTTTGAATCACTGCCCTGTTACTCCTTATATCACAGTCTGTACTGATGCCATTTATCATGATTGTTTTTATCCTGTACTGTCCGGCGCTCAACCTGTTGGGATTATGATACTCCACCTTTATGTCCCTGTCTGCAAACACAGACTTTACCGAAGCACTGCCGGAGTCATCAAATTGGCTGGCAAGGAGCTTTGGTTCCAGTACAAGGTCCCCCAGGCATCCCTTAATTCCAAACATCTCCGTAAGTACGGTGAGCAGCAGCCAGCTGGCGGAACCCGTCAGATAGTGGTACATCCCTCTTCCTTTCTCATTGATATATTCCGGCACACCGGGGTATATCCTGCTCTTTTCAAAGTCTACACATTGGGTGTAGATTGAATTGATGACCTTGAAGCCTGCTTCAGAGAAACCTCTTCCGTACAGTGCGTTGCCGTACATTATAGCCATATGGCTGAACATTGCACCATTTTCCTTATGACCAAAGGCAAACCCAAACAGCCTTCCCAAGTTTTTCTTAACCTCGTGGTAATCGGTATTTAATCTGTAGCCGCCAACCTTTTCGTCCTTCAAGTATCTGTCTGCGGATTTGATTATGCTTTCCACCTGCTCCTCGGCAGCTGTGCCTCCCATAATAGTGAATACCTGACTGGTCAGGTTCATTCTCGTACCCAGCGGATGCTCACCTTCCACCCTTTCCCCGTCATTGTCATAATACCCGTTGAACCACCCATTGCCCTCGCTGTCTCTGACCCATTCCTGCCGCCTTATATGATCCATAATCCAGGTTCCCTTCCTCTCAAGGTCTCCTGCCAGTGCTTCAATGCTTATTTCAATCTTTCTGCCGGAAATTCTACCTCTGCAGCTCTTGAAATAATTTTTCAGGAGCCCGGTCTTCTCCTCTACGGATTCATAGTTTACCGGAGAATTCAGTGAGTCCAGCAGCAGCAGGAGTTCCTCGGCTATAACCACAGTACCGGTGCCTTTCCCTTTCTGTATTTCCCTGAGCAGTTTTGCCAGTTCCAGGAGGTTGTTACCGTAGAAGGCAGTGAAGGCTGCGCTTTCACCCTTTACCGGCGCCATATCGAGAGCATCATTCCAGTCCGCCCCTTCA
>JAUZPH010000258.1 GCA_030706065.1 Bacillota bacterium
CCTTCTGAACTCACAGCATATACTTAGCATATCCCCTTCCATTGATACTTTTATATCTCCGTTCATCTTTTCCATCAGGGCTTTTGCGATGGCCAGGCCAAGGCCCGTACCCTGGCCCGAGCGGGTTTTATCTGCCATATAGAATCTGTCGAAAAGCTTCTCCAGGTCCTCTGAATTCAAGCCGGCAACATTGTTGCTTATTCCAAGCGCCGCTTTGCTTTCTGATGCCTCCAGGGAAACTTCGACCTTATCCTTTCCATATTTCAGGACATTGCTGAGCAGATTCTCAATGACCCGGTCAACGGACTTTTTATCTCCTATTACATAAATATTTTTCTCAGGTATTTGTAAATTCACTTCCAGCTTTCTGCAGGCAAATTCGCTGTACCGCTCCACCAGCAGCTCCCTCAGAGCCTTGCATAAATCCAGCCTTTCAAGGCTTAGTTCATAATCCGCAGAATCAATTACCGACAGGGCATAAAAGTCATTCATAAGGCTTTCCAGAGCCTTTGCCCTTTGCAAGGCCACCTCCAGGTACTCTTTCCTTTCTTCCTCAGTAGTATTATCCAGTTTCATAAATTGCAAATATCCTATTACCGAGGTAAGGGGTGTTCTCAGGTCATGGGACATATCCGCAATGGCGCTTTTCAAGGCATTTTCCGTTCTAATTCTTTCGGCCTCCACCTGTTTTCTTATTTCAATATTCTCATTTATGGCTGAAGCCAGTTCTTCAAAGCCCTTGTTCATGAGGCCGGATACCACTTTGTTGTCCGACTTGTTTTTATTGATGGTTCTCAGCTGTTTTGTTACATTTATAATCTCATATTTTATATACAAGAGCCTGGCAAGTAAAATGACTACTGCCAGTACCAAAAATATTAAGAGCCAAATCATCACTCACCGGCTCCTTTCTTATTTTATATCCGCCCTTTTAAAGACAAATATTGCAGCTGCCGTTGAAAGCAGTATTGTAATCAAGCATATTACAACTACCTCCAGGCCTTGGGAAAAGGTTGTATCTTTTAAAGCTACATAATTTACCTGATAAAATACGGTCTTTCCGTAAATTGCCTCTACAGTCTTGCTTCTAAAAGAAAGGCCTTGCCCCATCCTGCTCAGGGTATCGAGAAAAATAAACAAGGCACTGGCAACAATGGCATTTCTAGACACGTATACTATTAAAATAGCCAGGCTGGACATCCCAACATAAATTAAGGTCATCAGCAGGCTTACCCGTAAAAACACTGCGAAAGCCTGGAGGTCAAAGGCTCTTCCGTATCCGTTTAAAGCTATGTTGATTACGGTAACTACGAGAGGAAATATGACACTAATAACAGCTACACCTGTATAGAAGGCTATACTCTTAGCAATAATTATATCTCTCCTCCTGTGGCCGTAAGCTATCAGGCCTTTTATACTGCCCGTTTGGAATTCACTTCCTATAAAATAGACAAAAACACCAATTAAAGGTATCCAGAATAAGAATTGCTGCATCTGAAAGGAAAAAATCAGCATGTCCTCTCCGGTCTTCGTCCTTAAAATACTTGAGGCCAAAGGCCCGGCAATGCCCTGAACTACGCCTGCAATTACCATAAGCCAGAATATTTTACTGGTTTTAAGCTTGTAAAATTCAACCTTTAACAAATTAAGCATTGGTGCCACCCCCTACTACCTTGGAAAAGTAGGTTTCCAGATCATCGCCCATGGGGACAATCTGTTCTACGGCTACGCCCTCTAGAGCAAGGGCGGTAGAAACCTTTCCCGATCGTTCCAGATAATCGTACAGCCGTATGACATTGTCCGGCATTACTTTATAGTTCGTAGTGTTCAATATTTTATCAATGACAACAGTCGCTTTTGCAGCATCATCAACTTTGATATACAAAAACTTTTTGCAGTGGCTTGATAATTCCGCCGCGGTAATCTGTTGTATAAGCCTGCCTCCATGAATTATTCCGTAGCAGGTGGCCAGCTGATATAATTCCGATAAAATATGGCTGGATATGAGAATGGTGACTCCGTATTCCACATTCAGCTTTCTCAGCATTTCACGGATTTCCACGATGCCCATGGGGTCCAGGCCGTTAATGGGCTCATCTAAGATAAGCAGCTCCGGATCACCCAGAAGTGCCATGGCAATTCCCAGACGCTGCTTCATACCGAGGGAAAAATTTCTCACCTTTTTCTTCCCTGTGTCACGGAGGCCTGCCATAGCTAGAACCTTTTCTATGCATTCCCTCCCCGGTATGCCCTTTTGAATTCTGTCAATCTCCAAATTGGCCCAGGCCGTTTTATCCGGGTAAAATACCGGGGTATCTATGATGCAGCCAATCCTCCTCCGTGCCAGTTCAATTTTTCTTTCTTCCCTTTCACCGAAGATTTCAAGGCTCCCTCTGCTTTTGGAAGCCAGACCCGTAATTATCCTGAGCAGTGTGGTTTTACCGGCTCCATTTTGTCCTATAAAGCCGTAAATCTGACCTTTTCTTATAGTCATGTTGATATCTTCCAGCGCATTAAATCTACTGTAGGTTTTACCCAGCCCGCAGGTCTGCAAAATAACATCCTTCATTCTAAATCTCCTCCCTTATGCGGATGTGAAGGTCTCCAAGCCTTCCATGCTTTTAAAGATGTGTGAGTTTAAACATTAACTAATTCACCGTAGAAAACATCGAATCTTCACCGATTTTTCGCAGGTGAAAAATTCAAATATAAACTCACACATCTATATCTTACAAGCTGTTACATAAGAGAAATTAAAGGAATCCTTAAGAAAACCTTAAGTCTGCCCCTTCAGCCTGTAACCCATGCCCCATATGGTTTCTATATATTCTTCCTGAGGATTAGCCCTCAGCAGCTTGTTTCTAAGGTTGCTCATATGTACATTGACGGTATTGTCATCGCCCAGATATTCGTCTCCCCAGACACTTTCAAAGAGATTTGCCTTGGTGAATACCTTCCTTGGATGACTCAGCAGCAGCTCCAAAATGGCAAACTCCCTGGCAGTAAGGATTACCGCTGTGCCGTTCACAAGAATCTCCTTAGTCTCTTTATTTAAAGTAATGTCCTTGTAAGTCAGGTTTCCCGTTTTACCGGCGCCGTCTCCAAATTCCAGGTATCTTCTTATATTTGAATAAACCCTTGCAGATACTTCCTCAATATCAAAGGGCTTTATGATATAATCGTCGGCACCGGCTCTCAGCATTTCCACCTTCGACTGCCTGTCCAACTTTGCCGTAATAATGATAATCGGCATCTGTCTCGTATTTCTTATCTCCTTGAGCAGTTCCTCGCCATTCATTCCCGGCAGCATCAGGTCCAGCAGCACCAGATGGAATTCACCCCGCTCCAGGTATAGCCTGGCCTCAGTCCCCGAATAAGCCTGTTTCACATTATATCCGTTCCTGGTCAGCAGTGCCGCAAGCATATTATTTATATGATTATCATCTTCCACAACTAAAATATTAGCCTTTTCTACCATAAATCATCACCTATGTTAATTTTAACACATTTGTATACTATTTGTTTCAAGAAATAATACCGCACCAGTTTCCGATACTTCAGCCTCAATGGAGCCGGACCGGATATACTTAAGTATTTATCGAAAAAAAGTAGAGCGGCAGCAGCCGCTCTACTTAAATAGTTCATAGAAAATATCCTGTTAATTATTAACCCTTATCTTAACTTCTACGGACATTCCCGGTATAACAGTTTCTCCGTTGGAATCCAAAGTTACTTTTACCGGTACTCTCTGGCTTACCTTTGTAAAGTTTCCGGAAGCATTATCCGTACTGAACAGACTGAATACAGAGGAAGTTGCCAGCCCTTTTTCCTGAACGGTACCCGTAAATGTAGTTCCCGGGAAGGAGTCTATTGTCATTGTTACTTTTTCATTGGGGCTTATTCTCTGCAGGTCTCCTTCCAAAACATTGGCAGTAACCTGAAGCTTGCTCAGGTCTACAAGGGAAACTGCAGCCTGTCCTGCTCCAATCATGTCTCCTTCATGGATATTAACCTGTATTACTGTTCCATCCTGAGGAGCCTTTATCTCTGAATTGTCAAAGTTGAGTTTTGCCAGGTCATAAGCGGCCTGAGCCGCTTTAACCTGAGCTTCAACTACAGCTACATCCTTGTCGGAAGCGCCGGCAGTTGCCAGGCTCAGCTTACTGTTTGCGCCATCCAGGCCTGCTTTTGAAGCAGAAATCTGTGCATCAACAGCTTTTATCTGTCCCTGAAGCTGGCTTATCTGATTTTCATATTGAAGCTTTCCTGCAAAGAGCTGCTGAACAGCCTGCACTTTCACAGTATATTGAGCTTCTGTCAGTAATCCGTTTGCTCTGGCAGCATCAAGTTGTCCAATTGCATAGCTTGCATCATAGCTGCCTGTGGATGGATTCTTGAAGCTTGCCATCTGTGAGACTAAATTATTATACTGTGACTGTATGCTACTTAAAGTACTCTGCAGGTTTGATTTGGTTGTGTTTGCTCCGCCGAGTGCTGCATTAGCCTGATCTACCAGTGATTGAGCACCTTCTATATCTTGAGCTCTTGCTCCGCCTTCAACCTTAGACAGCTGGGCCTTTGCCACATCCAGTCCTGCCTGTGCCTGATTCAACTGGTCCTGAAGCTGTTCCGTCTCCAGACTGAACAACACATCGCCTTTTTTTACCTTGCCGCCTTCTGCAACATTTATCTTAAGTACTTTTCCCGGTATTTTGGAGCTGGCGTTCAATATATCACCGGTTATCTTGGCATCATCGGTGCTTACATAATTCTTCTGATTGATATAGTAGTTAACTCCAAAGCCTCCCAGTGCCAGGACAATAACGGCACCTACAGCCATAATAATTTTGCCTTTTGATTTACCTGAGGTATTTGTTTTTGTCGACTTTTCCATTGTTATCCTCCCTTTATGATTACATTTCAATGCTTAATTGTTCGTCATGTTTTATAGTTGTTTTTGCTGTTTTTTTCTTATCAGGAGTGCTATGAATACTCCTGCAACACAGATGCCCGCTGCAACGATAAAGGTATCGTTCATTGCGGTCATAGTTGCAGACTTCATATAACTCCCGTAAATCTGCAGGTATAAAAGCCCTTTTCCTGCTGCCGGATTTATTGCTTTAACGGTGGTCAATCCCTGAAGCAGGGCCTGTGCCTTTATAAAGGCCGGCGAACCGGTATTTATCGACTGCGAGTAGATTACGCTGTGGAAAGCCTGCCTGCTCTGCAAAACCGTAGTCAGCAGTGCGATTCCCAGTGAACCGGCTACCTGTCTGATGGTTGTATTTAGTGCAGTGGCTCTGGCAGTCAAATTTGCCGGTACCGAATTCATTCCTTCAGTCTGCATCGGCATCATAGCCAGCCCATTTCCAAAGCCCCTCACTGCCATAATCAGCATTACGGTGTTGTAGGGTGTATCCAGTGTCAGTTTGCTGAGCATAAAGGTACATATTGATACTATTACAAGACCAGTTATAGTGAGCCACTTTGCACCATACCTGTCAAAAAGTTTTCCGCTTATAGGCATCATTATCCCTGTTACTATAGCCTGGGGAAGCATCATCATTCCGCTCTGCATTGCAGTATACCCTCTCAGGTTCTGCATGTAAATGGGCATCAGGAATATGGCTCCAAACATAGCAATGGTGGTTACAATAGTTATGAGCAGACTCAATGTAAAGGGGAAATTCTTCATTACTCTGAGCTCCAGCAGAGGTTCAGGGTGATTCAGTTCTATAAATACGAA
>JAUZPH010000259.1 GCA_030706065.1 Bacillota bacterium
AGGCTTATGGGTTATATGTTCAGAAGGAAGCCTCATCATGAGGCTATGCTATTTAAAGATTGCAGCAGTATCCACACATTTTTTATGAGATTTGATATTGATGTGTATTTTCTTGATGAAAATATGGAAATAATTAAGATAGTAGAGGGTTTGAAGCCCGGAAAGGTTGTTTTTCCCGTCAGCGGCGCAGTGAATGTGGTGGAAATACCGAGGTTGAAGAGTTGAACATGAAAACAGTAATCCCCAGGCTTTCAGAAATGAACCTGGGGATATTATCATTCTAATATCTCGGCATTGATGTCGGCGGTGTATGGGGTACAGTAGGAGAAGGTACTGAAGGCGGTGCCGGTGGAGTTGCCGCTGCAGGCCTCAGATTTCTGATGGAGGCTCTCACTACTGTATCTGTCAGCCTTCCGGAGGTTGCAGGTGAAACGGCCAGTGTTCGGAATATGTCAAAGATCCAGTGAAGGTCTCTTCTTATATCCTGTTCCGCTTCCTGTACCCTCTGCTCCAAGGTGCCTCTGTATCTGTTAAAGTTTCTGTCAATAAGTGATACCATGGAAGTTACGAAATAGTTTACCAACCGGGGATTTATGCCTATTCTTTCTAATTCGCGGATTTCGTTTCTGGCATCACGTTCTATCATTCTAACAACTCTGTCCACGTCTCTGGGAGCCCTGTCCTCCTCCAGGTTTACTGTATGCTCAAGAGGAGCCTCCTCGGCCTCATAATTGAACTCCGGCTGCTCCGTATCACCGATTATCCTGTACATTGGCTGACAGCAGCTGTAGAAATCTTGTACCATAGGGCAGACAAAGGGCCTCTGCTCATTTGTTCCTGAATAATTATTGTGAAAGTTATTGTATTCCAATTGTTAACCTCCCAAAATTAACTTACACCATATCATATGTATGTGTATTTTTTGTGTTACATAAAATTCGGAAATAACGAAAGGGCAGCGCGGTCATTGGCAAAACATGAAAATTACTCCATACGGTTTTGAATACCAAATAATGTGATATAAATATGGAAGTTTCTAGAATAAAAAACTGGAAATAAATCAAATAATATGATATAGTTCAATCAAAGGGTTTTAAGAACGAAGCTTAACTTCTATATCTAATAGGGGGAAGATAAATGGACATAAAAATAGTTGCAGACAGCAGTTGTGACCTTACCAGGGAAATGAAGGTGGAACTGAAAGTAGATATTGCACCTCTGGTGCTTCAATTGGGCGGCAGGAGCTATGTAGACGATGAGGAGCTTGACGTGAGGGAGTACGTAAAGGGAATGGCGGAGTGTGAAACCTCACCAAAGACAGCTTGTCCGTCACCACAGGACTACATAAAAAGGTACCAGGGCCCGGAAAGCGTTTTTGTGGTTACACTTTCGAACCATCTAAGCGGTTCCTACAATAGCGCAGAGCTGGCCAAGAGTATATTTCAGGATGATGGCCCAAAGAAGTTTATTCATGTCTTTGATTCACTCAGTGCATCCATCGGTGAAACCCTGGTGGCGCTGAAGATACACGAGTATGCCAGGAAAAACCTCAGTGAGCTTGAAATCGTAGATAAAGTTTCAAGTTATATTAAGGAAATGAAGACATTCTTTCTGTTGGAAAGCCTGGAGCATCTGGCAAAGGCCGGCAGGCTCAACCCCATTGTGGCAAAGGTAGCGTCAGTGCTGGCCATAAAGCCGGTGATGTGCGGAGAAGAAGGGCATATAAAGCTCTTTGAAAAGGTAAGAGGTTATAAGAAGGCATTTGGCAGATTGCTAGATATCATCGGAGAAGTGGGGAAAAACCTGGAGGATAAAATCCTCGGCATAGCCCACTGTAATTGTCCGGAAAGGGCTCTTCAATTCAAGGAAGAGGTACTTAAGAGATATAAGTTCAAGGACATCATAATTGTAGAGACCGGGGGATTAAGTTCAACATATGCTGATAATGGAGGCATAATAATAGCATTCTGATTTTTTAATGAGGTTTATTATGGCATATATTAATGTTTCTATGTCTGAGGTAATGGCCTTTGTGGATAAGAATATGGATTATGACAGGGAAAGAGTAAGGAGTATCAAGCTCGTAAATCAGAATATGGTGGAGATTACTGTAAGCATAGGGAAGATGTTTCCTAGCATGAAGGTGGTGCTTTCCTTCAGCGGCTTTCGTGAAGGAAAGCTGTTCTGCAGCATACTTACAAATGGAGGCGCCAGGATTGTAATGGGCCTTATGAATGAATTTGTGAGTAAAAGGCTCAGTGATTATATAAAGCTTGATAAAAACAGTGTGGAAATAGATATTAACGGGCTCCTCTCATATAATCTGCAAGGTATAACCATAAGGGATATAAGTTTGACGGGAGAACAGATATATATCACTGCAGACTTTAAATAAGCAGGAAAGAATAAACAAGCTAGCGGCTTTGGGGGAAGCTGCTAGCTTGTTTGTTCATTATGGTTAGAATTTATAGGGAAACACTACGAAAACTTAACTTATACATGCGTCAAACACTGAATCTTCAACAGTCTTTGACCATGTATAAGTTTATAGTTGAAGATCATTCCCTAAACAGGATGTAGACATATCAGTTAACCTTGGGGGGTTACTTGTAGGAAGTATTATCCTATTGACTTTATTATACGACGTCAGATTTGAAAAGTCAATAATAATTATCAATAAATAAAAAATATTGAATACTATCTGATAACATTATTATTGCTCCTGTTCATATATTTCAGTATGGAGATTGGAGTGCTGCTGAGCTTTTTTAGGTACATTTTCTTTTTCAAAATCGGATGCCATCCGAATAAGATGAAGGTTATAGGCTCCCATAGAGATACCCATCCCATTATCAAAAGGCTTTCCTTAAGCAGTTTCACCCCATTTGTTTCTGTCTTGCCCTCAAACATTTCCAGTACGGCCAAACATACTGCAAGGAAGACCGTGCCTATACTGAGGTTCAGCCTCCACTGCCGGAACTTTCGCTTTAAGTGCGAATCTGTTTCTTTAGCTCTGAGGCTGAAATAATCATAAAAAGAACGCTTTATTTCGGATATGTTTTGAGCTGATATGCCCATGGGCAGATGTATCACAAGTCTGATATTTGTCTTGAGCCTGTAATTTTGAATGGAATTCAGAATGTACTTTTCAAGATCGGGATTCAATGCCTTGCTTCTCTCAGAGGAATAATTCGTCTCGGTATATAAGTTTTCAAGGTTTTCAATGTATATGTGCAAATCAATTATATCCTTAGCCTGTGTCAGATTAATGCAGCCATCCTTAATACCAAATGCCATATTTTTCTCCCTTCAAGGCTTATCATATTACATCAACCTAATAATCTATATTATTAACCTGTTCACTTTATGTTATAAAGAAATATCGAAAAAAAATTCATCGTTGCAGGGCTCATTGGCAGGTATAGGGTGTCAACTTGTCCCTTATTGCATATATAGATATTGAAGGAGTGATAGCCATGAGCAAACTAAGAGTCATGTTTTTTAAAAAGAATTATATGGAACCGCTGTATACAGCAAAGGATATAAGTGAGAGGACTGTAAAGGAACAGAAGGAGCTTTCCACTATCGAGTGCGGTTATGAAGACCTGGATACAAAAGAAGATGCCCTCGTCATACAGATGTATCTGAATACTGACAGGCTTGAGTTAAAGGATGGACTTTACAAGATAACAGGAAAACGGTTCAAGGCAACAGAACCCCGTGCCTTATGGCTGGAAGTGGAGGTAGTGGAGGCCTGGGAAAGGAAGATAGTAAGGCAGAGAAGATAGGTTGGATAAAGTATTCTTTAACATATGGTAATTCACAGGGGAGCAAAAGGGCTTAATGCTGATGCGGAAACTTTAACCTTTAGATACGCCTTCGAAAATATCGAATCTTCACCGATTGTTTCGAAAGCGATAAATTAAGAAATAAATTTCCTCATCTATTATATGAACAGGGCAGCTTTGATATGGCTGCCTTTTTGCTGCTTTAAGCCTTGGGTATGTCCATAAATAAGGCAGGCATGCTGTACATTGTATCCAAAATATGGTAATATGTAATGGATAATAATTTTGTATGGAGGTAATATGAAAATATCGACCATGGTAAGGGATACCTACATCTGTAAGATCTATCTGCTGGCGTTTTCCTTTTTGCTTCCAATGCTTGTAGTGCTGGCCGGAGAACGGAAAGGCAGTACTGCGGGAAAAGTGGTTTTTATAATGGCAAATCTTTATATCTTGGGGCTTATGCTGAGATGGTCCGTAAGATATACCTTTATCAGCTATTTGAAAAGGTGGGATAACGGAAAAGAAGTAAATTTTTCTGTGAAAAGATGGGTAATTAGGTATGCCGTACTACTGTTTAATGCAGTTTTTTATCTCTTCTGTATTGTAGGGAATGCGGAATTGAGGGTGTGGGGCCTGTTTCTTGTAATATACAAGCTATCTTTGGATATATCCATGGGAGAACTGGTCATCAGTGATAATTACCTATTATTCAGAAAGAGAACAGTAATAATAAAAAACATCAAAGCTTTTGATATGAAGGAAAACAGCAGACTTTTGTTGATATTCCTTGATGAGTGCAAAAAGGAATTCAGGGTAAAAAGCGGTGAAGTGAAAGAGATAAAACGTGGGCTGCAGGCCGCCGTTCCCGGTGCATAGGGGGAATTATGGAAAAGGGATTCAAGAACATTTATAGTTGTTTTATATCCATACTTTTGAAACTCCTTCCTCTGATAATAATAATTCTACTTCAAACGACCTCTGTAATATCTGCCGACTTAAAGGCAGACCGCACCTTGCATATAATAATGAATATATTCATATGGATTTTTGTCATTTCAATTATAAATAAGACCGGACTGAAATATTATCTTGTTGGCTATGATGAAAGCCAGTTTGCGAAAAATAACAGGCTGGATTCAGGGATATTGGCAAAGCTTTTTGTAACCGTGGCGGCGCTGCTCAACGCCATATTTTTTATTGCAGGCTTCTACAGGGCTTATTTAATAGCTCTGGAATTAATTCTTCTTGCGGCGGCAGATGCAATTACCGAAGTAAAAATCCGTTCATATATGGAGGACTAGTGTTCATCTGTTAAAATATGAATATTGGAATTGGATAGGGGCAGTGGTATAATATCCTTGAAGTTTGATCTTTAAAGCAATAAGTGGATGATTTTGAGGTGAGAGAAAATGCCGGTTTTATCACACAGCGATATTGAAAGCTTTCTTTTACATGTCAAGGAACAGGTTGAAAGCGAAAGGATATTATATGGGGCGCAAATCTTAAGTGCCGTGGAAAAAATAGCGGAAGAGAAGGAAATTGATCCTGTTGAAATACAGGATTATATATTTGCGGAACAGTGGCTGCTGCTCAATGTTCCGATGCTTCAGGATGACAGGCCTTCTATGAAGCGCCATCACGAGGCAGTACTTCAGGATAAGTATGAATACTACAACAGGACCGGTAACTTCGAGGGGTTGTATACATGGATTGCCTCGGTACTGAGAAATATAGGGTTTACCGATTATCAGGCGGATACCTTTATTGCTGCAGCGAAGAAAATCGGTGAAAAATTACATAAACGCAATGGCAAATGAGTTGAAAAGGCCTGTTCGTATCAATTATATCCTGATGCGAACAGGCCTTTATATTATAAGCTGTCTTAAAGAGTACCATTGAAATGCATTCTCTCATCGCCG
>JAUZPH010000026.1 GCA_030706065.1 Bacillota bacterium
CCGGGTATATAGTAAAGCCTCTTTCAAACAAATAATCATGCATCTCGTCAAAACTATAACCCTCATACTCAGGCTCAACCACAGTAGTTATGAGCCTGGAGTGATTTTCGGGAGCTACCAGGTGCTTAAGGCCCAATCTGTCAAGCCCTGCCAGAAGCACATCGCAGGCCTTTACATATCTGTTATGCCTTGCTTCTATAGTTTCCTCCTTTGCCTCTATTATAGCCTGCTTTAGAGCATATAATATCTGTACCGGAGGGGTAAACCTCATCTGATAATTGCCCTTAAAATATTCATACTGCTTGTATAAGTTCAAATATAAGTTTCTTGGCTTATTATTCCTTGTCTTCAAAAGGGACTGCAGGTTTGCTATCACAAAGCTGATGCCTGCCATGCCCTGAATACACTTGTTTGAGCTTGATGCAAGGTAATGGATATTGCACTTCTCCATGTCGATGGGGATACCTGCATAGGAACTCATGGCATCAACGATAAGTTCCAAATCAAATTCTTTACATATAGCTCCGATTCTTGCCACATCATTCAACAGTCCAGTCGTAGTTTCATGGTGAATTACTGCAATATGAGATAGCTTCTCCCTGCTGTTTTTAATTACATTTACCAGGGCATCATAGTCTATGGCTTCCGTTGTAGAGCTTTTGAATTCTATGTACTTCATTCCATAGATTTCTGCCATCTCGCACATTCTTCTACCGTAAGCTCCGTTGTTGATTATTATTACACAATCCTCACCGACGGCCGAACTGAGCATAGCTTCCACGGCAGCAGTTCCTGAGCCTCCAAAGAGCACAGCTGTATATCTCTCATTGTCTGCAACAAAATTTGTAAGTTCCTTGGAAACGAATTCCATAACCGCCCCGAATTCCTTTTCCCTGGGGCAGATGTCCGACACAACCTGGGCATACTTTACCGTGTCTGTGGTGGTGGCCGGACCGGGATTCAGCAATACATTCCTTTTAACTTCCATATACTCACCTTCCCATCTATTTACCTAAAAACTCCATAAATTTAGTCTTGTTTTCAACCGGAGTTGTGGTAGGTCTTCCCAAATCCTTTCTTGCACCCTTGTTCACCTTTATCTCAAGCAGCGCCGGGCCCTTACACTTCTGCATTTTTTGAATACAGTTCATGACCTCTTCTCTGCCGGATGCAGAATATACTTCCCTGTACCCGCTGGCCTTTGCTATGGCCGGTACATCTATATCAAATCCCAAGGTAGGCTGCCCACCTACTGAATCATGGGCTCCATTATTTATGATTATATGCCTGTAGTTATCTCCTGCATGTGCTGCCACAACAGCGCCTGCACCCATGTGCATAAGAAAGGCGCCGTCGCCATCCAGGCAGTAGACGGTTTTCTCAGGCCTTGCAACTGATATTCCCAGGGCAATCTGTGACGAATGTCCCATGGATCCTACAGTCAGAAAGTCTCTTTCATGGGAATCTCCAAGGGCTTCTCTGAGTTCAAAAAGTTCCCTTGAGGCCATACCGGTAGTGGACACCACCACCGCATCCTTTTCCATAACTGAAACCACCAGTTTTATTGCCTCTTCCCTGCTGAGTTCAAAGCTTGTTTTTACTTCACTCTTCAGCTTGTAGGCCTGGAAGGCACCCTTTTGGATTACAAATGCATAGGGCTCCTTGTTTTCCATCATATGCTGATATGCCTTCAGAAAAACTTCCTTCAGCACCTCAAAAGTAGTTTCCTCACCTATAACATCGTATTTTATACCAAGGGTTTCGAGAAGTTCCAGGGTAATCTTTCCCTGCTTTACATGCTGAGGTTCATCCTTTTTTCCCGGTTCTCCTCTCCATCCGATGAGCAGAAGAGCAGGTATGCTGTATACCAACCTATCCGTAAGGGATGCCAAAGGGTTTACAATATTTCCAAGGCCCGAATTTTGCATGTAAACCAGTGCTGCCTTACCTGTAGCCAGATGGTATCCTGCAGCCAGGGCCAGGGCATTACCCTCATTGGCAGCAACTATGTTCTTATTCTCAGGAGTATTGTCTTTTACATATGCACAGAAATCCTTAAGAAGTGAATCCGGTACTCCTGTAAAGAAATCTACTCCCTTCTCCTTAAGCATTGCATAAAAGTCTGCAGTATTTATCATTTCTATTGTCCTCCCGGTATAAGGGTCAATATCTGTTTTATCGGCATGCAGTACTCATCCGCCTCTAAAGATCTTTCATTAAGAAGTATGGACTCTGCTGTTTTTACCATAGCCGGATAAGCACTCCTTATAAGATGGTTTGCATAGATTACTACATTGGCACCGGCTTCCTGAAGCTGCGCCTCAGTCATATGGCAATAAGAAGTGGGCACTACCACCAGAGGGACCTTCTTCTCGAACTTTTGGAACTCACCGCAGAATTCCACAATCTCTTTTCCGTCCTTTCTGTTGCTGTGTATCATTATACCGTCTGCACCAGCTTCTATATATGCCTTTGCTCTCTTAAGTGCATCCTCCATACCGGCATTCAAAATGAGGCTTTCTATTCTGGCAATAATCATAAAATCATTGGTTACTCTTGCCTTTCTTCCCTCGGATATCTTTTCACAGAAGTTTTCGATGGTATCCTGAGTCTGGCTTACATCCGTACCAAAAAGAGAATTCTTTTTCAGGCCAATCTTGTCTTCTATTATTATAGCGGATACTCCCAGTCTTTCCAGAGTCTTTACAGTATACACAAAATGTTCAATCTTTCCGCCGGTATCTCCATCCAGTATAATGGGCTTGGTGGTTACCTCCAGTATGTCATTTATTGTATTCAATCTTGAAGTCAGGTCCACGAGTTCGATATCGGGCTTTCCCTTGGCAGTGGAATCACAAAGGCTGCTCACCCACATTCCGTCAAATTCCTTGATCCTTCCATCCTGTTCTACTCTGGCCTTTTCTGCAATAAGGCCTGTTAACCCATTGTGGGCTTCTATTATTCTTATAAGAGGTTTGGCTTCCAGAGCCTTTTTGAGCCTTCTCATCCTCATCTGAGGTGTAGTTCCTATCTGACTCAGTGCTTCCTCAATCTTTGTTATGGAGACGCCTTCGGTGTATTTTACTTCTACCAGTTCCCCACCCCACTGCTTCAAGGTTTCGATGACTCTTTCCCTAAGATTCCTTTGTATACCTTCCTTCCAGTCATCGCCGTGTACTACATAGTCAGGCTGAAGCTTCACTAGATTTGGGACCTGGTCCAGAGTATCCTGCGGTACCACCATGGCTACTCCCTTTATATTCTCAACTATTGATTTTCTTTCATTGTAGCCTAATAATGGCACCCTAAAGTAACCTGCAATAACATCATCCGTATGTAATCCTACTATAACCTCGCCTAATTCCTTTGCCTTGTTAATGACATTCAGGTGCCCATGATGTATTACATCCGCACTCATAGCTACATATACTTTTTTCATATTGTTTCTCCTCTCTTTAGGGATATCGTTCAATCCATAATAGAATTATATATTATTGAACAATTAAAAGCAAGGGCATGCCCTTGCTTTTGTTCATTTTATAATAAGTTGCTGATTTTTTGAACTATAATATCTCGCCTTTTTCTCTCAAACTCGGGACAACCTTCTCCTTTACTCTGTTCAAGTGATTTTCATCATCAATCTCTGCCCAAAGCAAATCCTCTATCTTAAGATAGCCAACTATATAGTTTTTTGCAGCGTCCTCTATAGCATATTCATAGTGATACTGCGGGTTTGTGTTTTTTGTATACTCCAGCAGCATCCTGTCATATAAATCCCTTGATATCTTGTTTATACCCACCAATTCTCCATATATACTGTTTAAGGAATGCCTATCCTTAGACATCTTATAGATATTACTGTTCCTGACCTCTATGAACACTTCATCCCCGCTGTCGGTGGCCCCGCTCATGAGCACACAGTCCTTTAGTTCGGTGTTCTGCAGTTCTTTGAGAGCTCTTTCCTCGTATATAAGGTCACTTTCCAGCAGAAAGAAGTCATTCTCAATAAAATCCTTGGCTACTGCCAGGGAGGACATACTACCGGTATCTTTATAGTTTTCATTCCAGATGGTGTACACATTTTTGTATTTTTCTGCCAGACTGTCGTAGAAATGGCTTAGATGTCCGGTAACTATTATGACCTTCTCTATGCCGTTCTTAAGAAGCTTTTCTATGCTTCTCTCCACAAGCCCCTTGCCTTCTACTTCAAGAAACCCTTTCGGCACCATATCTCTTGTTATGCTCTGAAGCCTTGTTCCCATACCGGCAGCAAGGATTACTCCGGTCTTTGTAAGACTCTTATCTATGGCTTGAAGCCCTTTTTCCGTAACTCTGTACTGTGTATTCCTGTAATCAAGCTTATCTGCCCTTACATAATCCTTCTCAATGAGAAAGCTCATAATATTATTTACCGTACCCAGAGATACGCCTGCACGCTCAGCGATTTTTCTCTGGCTTATATTCTTTTCCTGATGGAGTATTTTTAAAACCTTTAGTTCCTTTGAGTTCATGTTTAATCCCTCTTTTCAAACCTGTAACAAAACTCTGGCAGCTCTTTTTCTATTAATGATATATCTTCTCTATGTTCCTGATACTTCTCCCACAGCCGGGTATTCTTTATGGATATATCCGGATTAAAGTGCTTGAATTTATTCACATGGCTGTCCGATGATAAATTTAAGAACTCCTTAACTCTGTCTACTGCAGCATCATAATTGTACACAAATTCTTCAAAGTTTATCCTTAGCACCTTCTGCGGGTCATCTTTTTCATATTTCAGATGCTCTCTCATTAGCCTGAACCATTTTATGTACAAACCTATTTCCTCTGAAGGTATCCACCCTTCTTTCCAAAACAGCTTATTCAATAGATACAAGTCACGGGGATCTCTGTCTACAACAATAATTTTTACATCATTAAAGTATTGAAGGTACCTTTCTGTATTTGAGGGCGGAACCAATTGATCCAATACCAGGTGTTCAAACCTGTTTTCCAAATCAAGTTCCCGAAATAATGCCTCCGTGTAGTTCCGGGTACATGTAAAAAATCTTTCTCTTGCGAAGGAAAAATACATTTCACTCCTCTTATAGTAAGGAATATATTCGTAGTCGTCTTTCTTGCCGAAGAACCTGTGAAGGGACGCTCTGAAGCGGCTCGGATATTCGTAACTCAGCTTTCTTCCAAGTCTTGAAAGTCTGTAGGCATGCTGATGCCAATATCCCTCCCAACTTACATCTATGAGTTCCTGAATATAGGCTTCTGTAAGGGTAAAAAACTTTCCGTTGAAATACGGCTGGTACCAGCCCCCCATATTCTTTACCATCCTTTTGAATCTATGAATACCTTCATCAATTTTAAGCCGGTGAAAGTCGTCTACAACATAGTGCTGCAAATCAGACAGTCCATCTACCTCGTGTGGAAAGGAAAATTCAAAGCTCCCCATGGACTTCATATTGTCGAATTCCTTAAGTAAATCTGTTACTACAGAAGAACCTGTAGCTCCATATCCCGCACATGTAATGATTTTTTTATACTTCTCCATTTTAAAACTCCTTATATGAATCGAATTTATCCAGAAGCTGCTGAAGCTTTGCTACTTGATTTTCTACAGTAAATTCCGCAATTTTGTCTATGCAATTGCCGGACATATCTTCCCGCTTCTTTTTATTCAATATAATTTCCTTAATGCTCTTTGCTATGCGGTTTTCGTTCCAGTCTTCAACAAGCCCGCATTTTCCGTCTTCTGCTAATTCCTCTGCACCAGCCACAGCAGTGGATACAAAGGGGCACCCCAGTACCATTGCCTCAGCTATAACTGTCGGAAAACCTTCCGCAGTAGAAGTCATGCAGAACAGCGTGGCGTTTTTAAAGTAAGGATAGGGGTTATTTATAAACCCTTTAAGCTGCACGGAATCTTCCAGCTTGAATTCTGCAATAAGCTTTTCCAGGTACTGCCTCTCATCACCTTCTCCAAGTATGAGTACTTTAAAATCCAGTCCTTCTTCCTTTAATAGCCTGGCTGCACGAATAAGCAATCCAAAATTTTTCCCTTTATCCAGTCTGCCGACTCCTAATATTACCGGAACATCCTTATTTATACCTAAATCTACTCTTTCATTACTTCCCTCATATATTTCATTGAAATTAAATCCATTGTGTATTTTTACTATCTTATCTTTTGATTCAGGATATATATCCACAATAGAATTATAGGTTTTTGAAGAGATAGCCACTATTTTATCGGACTTCTCAAAGGCTTTCTTCTGTTTATTATGCAGGTACCGCTGCCTCCGTTTTTGTCTGCTGTCTGTAATATTCTTATAATCCAAGTCCTGTATGGAACCGTGGACCCATGCTACCTTTTTCGTCCTGCTCCCACTAAGAGTTGTGATAAAACTTGGAAAGAGATAGTTAAAAGAAATCTCCACATCATAGTTATCTTTAATTGCTGCTCTTCTGGCAATAGCAGGATAATAATTCAGTGCAAATTCATAGAACTTTAACCTCAATTTTTCAGAAAGCTTTCTATCCATGCGGATTTTCATAAGCGGCTGCAATATTCTTACACTTTCATTTACCGGTTCCCTTTTCACTCCGAAGTCAACCAGCTCCAGCACATCAATATCATACTTGTTCTTATCCATGCCATTGACTATATTTGCAAGAATTTTCTCCGCACCTCCTCCTGCAGAGAAGGACCAGACAACAAATAATATCTTCTTCTTCATAATGCCTCCCGGAATGTGCAATAATTTATTTTTGCACTTTTTCCATATAATGATTTTTCTTCATGATAATAATTTTTATTACAACCACGGCCACTGCCTGCAGAATCAAGGAAATCAATACCCCGTTAAGATGCCAGGCTTTTATTGAAAAATACAACAATACAAGATAAGCAGAATTTACACATATTATTATGGGCACAGTGAGTTTTATATATCCCAGTGCCATAAAGAGGCTGTGTACACCCTGGGAACCATTTGAGAATATCATGTACACAAGATAAATAACCAGAGACCATAGATAAACATCATAGTCCTTTATAAATATCCCCAACCACCATTTATGTGTGATTAAAATGAAAAAGATAAAAGCAGCACCAATCAAAGAAATTCCCATCAAAAGTTTATCCGACATTTTCTTGGCTTTGAGAAATTTCTTTTTGGCTATCATTATACTCATCTCCGGATATATGATCTGGTTTAAAGGAGATGAAAGCTTACCAATAACAGAGCCTATCTTGTCAAATATTTTATAAATCGATATTTCCGTAAAGCCCAGATATCTATTAATTACCATGGTGGTTATACTTCCCACAGGTATATCTATTGTTGAGGTTATATTGCTATAGAAGTTAAACATAAAGAAATCCCTGTCCAGCTTAAGCGGGCCTTTATAAAATCCGCCCAATCCCTGTTGTTTTAGAGTTATGAAGGTAAATACTATAAGTATGATATTAAACATCACGGTAAAGATTATCTCGACTATGAAGAAGAACTGAAACCCCTGATGGGTTATAAAAGCCAATACATATAGTGTGAGTTTAAGAAGGTTGCTCACAACATTTGAATAGGTAATATAATTAAATTTGTTGAAAATTCTGAGCACCCCGATGGGAGTTCCCTGTATATTAATTATTAAGGTTATTAAAAACATCTTGATGTAGGGTTTCATGGAACTATCCCATCCCATCAGATTACATACAAAATCAAGGCATATATAACCAAACACAGTTGCAACTGCTGCCGCCCCAATATCGAGAACAAAGGATTGCTTTACATACTGTTTTGTTAACTCCTCATTCCCCTCTTCAATGGAAACCGGCATATATTTAATCAAAGCCTGGAAGGACTTGAACCCAAAAATACCGCTAAACAACAGGCTGTAAGTCTGTACCATAATTATAATACCATTTTTTTCATTGCCGATGGTGTTTACTATTATGGCAAGGTTGATCATACCGATTATAGATACTACGCCTTCTCCCGTAAACAGCACAATAAAGTTTCTTACTATTCTATTATTGATCAACGCTCTTAATCTGCTCATCTTTTCATTCCTTTAAATTCTTATTTTTATACGGTTATCTGAGCTTAAACCATAACAAGCTTCCTTTAATGAGGGTTCGCAGGTCATTACTGCTCGGCTTTACCAGCCTGTAAGATTTGATACATCTCTTTGTCCCCTCCAGTGAGTAGTACTGTCTGCACTGCTCTCTGAGCTCTTCGTCGGAGGAGGCAATCCAAAGCACCTCAATAACTGTTTTTGGAATTCTATAGTGCTCTATCTGTTTAATTATTCTTCCTGTATTTACTCCAATAGCTTGTTCGTTTTCTTTAAGCCACAGCATCAGCCTCTTCCAAACATCCAGTTCCTTTAAATAATTGAGAGAAAAGTTAGATAATGCCCCTGTATTTCTTATTCTGTATAGGGTTAAAAATCCACTTGCAGCAGCTACTTTACCGAGAGAAATTACCTTTGCAAAGAATTCAAAGTCCTCTCCCCAGCTGCAGCCCGGTGTAAATTGCAGCGAATGTCTCATAAGCAGGTCCTTCTTTATCAGCCAGGTGCTTGTCTGGGGCCAGGTTTCTATCTTGAGATACTTGAATATAATATTTCCCTCACTATATTTAATGGGTGAATTTACCTTTAAGCCGCTGTCTTCGTACCAGTTCGTGTAACCGCAATAGCAGGCGTCCGCGTCTGTTTCCGTAATTCTGTCCATCTGAAGCCTTAACTTTTCCTTATTCCAAAGGTCATCACTGTCTAAAAAGGCAATATATTGACCTTTCGCTTCAATGATTCCCATATTTCTCGCCTTTGAAACACCTTCATTGTCCTTATGAAGATACCTTATCCTGTTATCCTCCCTCATAAGTTCCTTTACTGCCTCGCCGGTGTTATCCTTGCTGCCGTCATCAATAACCAGTACTTCAATGTTTTTATAACTCTGGTTTATTACAGAATAAAGGGTTTCTTTAATATATTTTTCACAATTATATGCAGGAATAACTACAGAAACTAAAGTTTCCAAGGTATCACCCCTATTTAAATATTTCTCTGCCGCCACTATGAATTGTGCCTTTTCGTGTTTTTGTCCAGCTTTTTCAGGTGCACTTTCTGTCTGTAAATTGCCGCTCTGAGCTTCAAGTTATCTACAAAACTTTCCTTTTCAAGGGTCCTGATTATGCCTTCCAGATTATCGAGATAAAGCTGAGGGTGATTTCTCACTGCCTGCGCCCTCATCAGAAGCTTTCTCTCCTTTAATTCCCTCAGCATGGATTTTCTTTTAAATCTATAGTGAAACAACACTTCATCTATCCTGTAAAAATCCAACCCCAATTCCATCATAGAGAGCCAAAAATCCCAATCTTCAAGTCCAAATTTCATATTGGGGTTGTAGCCCTTTGTTCTGTTATAGTCTTCCCTCCTGTAGAGTGCCGTGCAGAACACAAGGTTATCGATCAGCATTAAATCCCTTGAAAAATCCGGAATTGGCCAAATTCCTGTTTTTTCTCCAAAATAGGAGGAAATACAGTAAACCACCCCAATTTGCCGGCTTTTCTCAATTGCAGCCACTGCCTTTTCCACGTAGGTTTCTTGAATTTTATCGTCACCATCCAATGGCAGAATATAATGGCCTGTGCTTGCCTTTATACCATTGTTCCTGGCCTGAGCAAGACCGCAGTTTGGAGTATTTAGAACCTTTATATTTTCTTCCCCCGCAGCCTCAATTTCTTTAAGCTTTTTCAATGTGAATTCTTCAGTAGAGCCATCATTCACAATTACAAGCTCTATATTCCCATAGGTTTGTTTTTTCACACTTTCTACAGCCTCTTCTATATATACCCCCTGGTTATAACAGGGCATTATTATACTGACCTTTTTTTCCATTTACTTTTTCTCTCCTTGCACATTTTTACTCAACTCAAGAAGGTGTATCTTCTCAGAATTTTCGTTGTATAATTCCAACATTACTATGAGAAACACTATGACAAAAAAACCGTGTGCCCCCGCAAAATATGGATTTGTTGCACTGGTGACAGCCACGGAAAAGAAACCGATGAGCCATCCGGTAATATTGCTTTTTTCTTCCACATTACTCATACTTCTGACAGTCTTGTATGAGGCATATAAGAGGTGAGCAAAACCGGCAAACAGGACAAGTACTCCTATAAGGCCAGTCTTGAACCACAATTCAAGATAATATAATTCGAAGTTTAATCCGCTTCTGTCGGTTTCCTTTTCGTATTGGTCTATCCTCGCCCCAAAGCCGCTTCCTATTATAGGATGTGCCTTTATGGACTTTGTAAGATATTCAATCTGTATGGCTCTTATATTGTTGGAAACCTCTCCACTGGAAAACTCTGTAGTAGTACCTGCCCTCTTCACCAGACCTTGTAAAACACTGCTCTTTTGCCCGCCTGAACTTAAAATACCCCAATCTGACAATGCGAGTCCTGCACAGAGCATTATTATGAGAATCTTTATTATGAGAGGCACCAGCCTTGCTTTTCGCAGCATCAGGATAACCCCCAGACCGACAACGGCAGCTCCTGTCCAATATCCTCTGGTACCTGTAGTCACAATTCCCATCAAGATCAAGAGTATCTTAAGTGTATTTCCGTTAAAGAAGGCTTTTTTGCCTGCATATGCCATTTTTACCATACATATGGCTAGAGCAATCTGCAGAAATATTCCGTTTGCTATGTAAAGCCTTGGATATTGGTCACCATAAAGATAGCCCGATATAATTCCATAATGCAGCTTGGATTCAATAAAGTCTATTTGCGCCACAACCTGTACTTTGCTTAGAATAAGGTAATGTGAAACCTTAAAAACTACATACAGTATTAAGCCAATTCCCGCATTATAAGTAGTAAACAGGTTAATAAGCCTATTGATAATTGTTTTATCATTATTTATCAGCACAACCAGTATAACAACGTATAGAATACTGACAAATACATTTGCATTGGAAATAATATCGCCCATTGAATTCCCGTTTATAATTCCAACAAGGACACCATAGACTGCAAACACGGCAATTACCAAGATGTACTTCAACGTTAATCTGCTGAACCTGGTTTTATTGACAAAAAAGCAATAGATCGTCACAGGTACGCTCATGACAAATATTAATATTCGAAAGCGAAAGCCGAACTCTGTTCCCAAACCTCCTAATACGATCTCCGTGAATATCAAATAAATAAAAAAAATATCCAGCCTGAATTTCTTAGCCAAAACCATTGTACTGTTCTCCCTTCATCTAGTTATCAAGAAGTCAATATCCGCAACTCTGCCACGATGGTTCTCGAGAAACAAAAGCTTCTTTTCTTTCATCTTTTTTCTAAGCTTAATGGCTTGAAACATATATTGAAAATTGAACCTTTCAAAAGCCAGTGAAAAAACAACCATCTTCAATACTCTTAGATATATTTTAAATATGTCTCTTCTCATAGGCTTTCCCTGCTCATTCTTAAACAGAAGCATTAATTGGTTTCTAGAGGAAATACCTCGTAAAAATTTTGATTGCGAATTCCTGTTTTTTATTACCTTCCATATTCCTCCCCGTACTCCACCCAGCCCTCTGCCATGGTATGCCACCGCCTCAGGATAATACATGCATTTGAACCCTGCCAGATTCAATCTCCAGCTTAAATCAATATCTTCTTTATATGCAAAAAAGTCCTCATCAAAATATTCACCGTTAACAGCTATATCAGCCAGGGCTGATTTTCTGTACATGGGGGCTGCTCCGCATATCCCGAACACCCTTCTGGTAGAGTTATACTGCCCCTTGTCTTCTTCATTCTGTCCGATATCCCTGCTGGTTCTGTCCCGATAAATCTCTATGCCGGCGCTATCTATATAATTCAATCTTGTATTCTTCTCAAAATCATATTTTAACAACTTGCCGGAGACCGCTCCAATTTCCATATCTCCTTCCATAAAGGTGCAGAGCTTCTCCACAAAGTTCCATTCCATGACTATGTCAGGATTTAAAATCATAATATACTCGCCTTTTGCCATATTGATTCCTTGATTTGCCGCCCCGCTGTAGCCCAGGTTTTCCTTGTTTTTTACAGCAATGCACTTATCCTTGGAATAAGTATTTCCAAAATGCTCGTATGAACAGTCCTTCGAATTGTTATCTATAAAAATTATTTCCATAGGGCTGTAGCTTTGTGCCATAATGGCCTCCATACATCTGTCGATGTATTTTTTATTATTCCAGTTTATTATTACAATACTGACAAGCTTATTCATATTCAGTCCTCCTTTCGATGAAATTATCGAAATGTGCTCTCAACACTTAAAATAGTATAACATTACTATAAAAAAAGTTCAATTCCAACGAAAGATTGAAAAAAAAGAGACCGCTTTTTCAGCAGCCTCAGGATTTGTTCTTTTTATTCTAATTTGTGAATGTGGGTACTTCAAAATACAACACTGGGTTGTCCATCATGTTTATGATTTCACCTATTTTTGATGTTTGCTTGTATGCCCATCCGATATCTGTGGCATACTCATGCCATATTACATCAAAATTCCATTTCATTCTATACAGCGTATACTGCTTATATGTTGTACTTGCGATATACCCCTGAGCAATCCAGCTTGCCCCACCTATTATTGCATCATCAACTGTAAACCACTTTTGAGCATATGCCTTCTCAGACCCCCACAAGTTTGCATTGGAGTCCAATGCCCCTACTCCGTATACATTATATACCTTCTGCGGTGTTACATTGACCAATGGCGAGCCTATATCTCCAAAGGTCTGATGAATCTGGCTTACATTAATACCTTTAGCCAGTGTAGAACAACCATTGCCGGTTTCCAGTAGAGCGTGTGCCACCAAATAGATTGGATTTACGTTTACTGCTTTACCGGCTGCAAGAAATGCACTGCCCTTTCCTTCAAGTATGCCCTTTCCTACAAGTGCCTTATTCAAGTCATCTACAGTTATTCCATCCATATAGGTAAGCTTGAGAAACATATACTTTGCATTGGTGGAATTTATAAAGTTATCCGGATTCATATAATATGCAACATCATCCTTTGTTACAACTGAGCCATCCCAATTTGCATTTCCTCCATTTGCAAACTGTCTGTCAACATAGTAACTTAAAGAATTTGGATAATTTACGTAGTTTACGACACCGAACATGTTAACCTGTACTCTGTCAGTGGAGGTTGTACCATCATTTGCCTCAGCTATTATACTTATGATATGTGAGCCCAGTCCAAGTTTACTTGTATCCAATTGGTAAGTAAAACCTGATACAGCTCCATTCTTATAGCCGGGGTACACCGCGTCTACATCTTTTCTGGTTAGTCCCAAACTTGCAGTACCTGCATCCTGGCCATCCAGCTGTATTCGTATATCCTTTAAGTTAGAATCACTTATGGACCAGCCGCCCACTGTGACGGAGGAAGTCTTTATTGTAAAATTGGTTGAAGGCTGATCAATATGGGATAGTGGAGCCTTCTTTTTTATCTCTATTGTATATTCACACTGCTGTGCAATACCATCAACGCCCACACTTTCAACCTTTACCCTGTGCAGTCCGGGCTTTATGGAATCAACACCTATTGTATACTGATAACCACTGGTTGCAGCGTTAATGAATTGTGGATAAACTGCAGCTACATCAGGCCTTGATATCCCCAAGGTAGCTTGTCCATTCAATATATCATCCACATATATATTAACCTTGCTTATTCCTTTTCTGCTTAAAGCCCAGCCCTTTACAGTAATATCAGAATTGTTTGAAACAAAACCGCTGCCTATGCTTTCAACATTCATCTGTGGAAGTTGATATTTTTTAATTATCTTCGCTGAAACAGACTTTTGTGAACCGTCATTACCAGTTACATTAACTGTTACGGTATAGGTACCCGGCTTTAAATCATCATTGGCTATTGTGTAGGAATAACCGCTATTATCTCCCTGAGGATATCCGGGATACACGCGATTTACATCGGGCCTTGGCAATCCTGTATTAGCAGTTCCTATCTTTTGTCCATCCAGAAGTACATCTATACGCTTTATCCCGGATGCATTTAGGGCCCAGCCTCTTATATTGACATCCTTTTCCTCAAAAACCTGACTTGTACTTGGATCATCCAGGTAAACCTTGAATTCAGGCTTTTGGATATTGACTGTCATATTGTACTGAAGCTTGCTGTCATCGTTTCCAACGGCTTCCACTGTAATGCTTCTTATTCCCGGAGGTATTTTATTTACATCCAGGGTGTAGGAAAAGCCGCTTGTGTCTCCATTTGGATATTGGGGAAATACCTTTGCAACATCCGGTCTTGACTGACCTATTGCAGCAGTGCCGTTCAACACTTTGTCCACATATACGTTTACAGCTTTGATACCGGTATTATTCAAGGCCC
The DNA here is from genome assembly GCA_030706065.1 of Bacillota bacterium. Taxonomy (GTDB): domain Bacteria; phylum Bacillota; class Clostridia; order Clostridiales; family Clostridiaceae; genus JAEZDX01. Next base: position 14,413 of record JAUZPH010000026.1, read on the forward strand.
ATCCTCGGAAATAAACGCTTGAGCTCTTAAAGGTGCTTCCATTTCCAGGTTCATCTACAAACAGCAATGGGTCCAGGGTTTTCTTGATAACCGTTACAGAACTGTTTTTTGCACTTCCATCTGTCCCGACAGCTTCCACTTTTATCACGTGTGTCCCATTGGTTATCAGGTTTCCCTTTACTGTGTAAGTATAACCACTGTTCTTTCCACTCGGGTATCCAGGATAAACTGCATCCACATCCGGCCTATACAAGCTGCCAGTAGCTTGTCCCAAAAGATTGCCATCCGAGTAAATATTAATCTTATTCACTCCTGAGGCATTAACAGCCCAACCCATGATAACCAGATCCTGTTCTCCAATAACTATACCGTTGCTCGGGTCGTCAATGCACAGCATGGGTTCAGGCTTTTGAGAAATAACATAGGTACTCTTTTGCTGCTCTTCTCCGTCATTACCTACGGCCTTTACAGTAATTTTATTGCTGCCCGATCTCAACAAACCATAACTTATGTTATAGCTGTATCCACTCTTGTCCCCACCAGGATAACCAGGATATACTTTGTTTACATCCGGCCTGTCTAGTCCACTAGTAGCTTGTCCAATTAAATTGTCATTCAAGAGGATTGATATTTGGCTGATACCTGAGGCACTCAAGGCCCATCCCCTTACTAATACATCCTTCTGATTAAAGGTCTGATTAGTGCCCGGGTCATCAATCCACAGCTTGGATTCAGGCTTTTGAGAAATAACATAGGTGCTCTTTTGCTGCTCTTTTCCGTCATTACCTACTGCCTTTACAGTAATTTTATTGCTGCCCGATCTCAACAAACCATAACTTATGTTATAGCTGTATCCGCTCTTGTCCCCACCAGGATAACCAGGATATACTTTGTTTACATCCGGCCTGTCTAGTCCACCAGTAGCTTGTCCAATTAAATTGTCATTCAAGAGGATTGATATTTGCTTAACACCTGAGGCACTCAAGGCCCATCCCCTTACTAATACATCCTTCTGATTAAAGGTCTGATTAGTGCTTGGGTCATCAATCCACATTTTGTCTACTAAAGTGTCAGCTTTAACCACGTTATTAGACAAGGCTACCAAAAACAAAAGAGGCAGCAGCAGATGCCAGAACTTAACTTTCATTATCATTATCACCTGCTTTCCTTATTCTATTTTATTGTGCCTACATATCCATTATCGTATATTTCTTTAAAAACTTCAATCTAATTATCGAAAAAATTAAAACTACCTGTTTTCTTTTTTTCCCATTACTTTTTTTCCATAATCCAGCACCCCGCCCATTATGCTCCTAAGCTTTGACAGCTTTCTATCCTCATACAGTATTATTTTTATGGTTTCATTGATAAATCTCCCCAGGTCTTCTTTATACCACTCCGGAAAATCCTTTTTGAATTCCTTCCATGTATATAACCGATTCCGTGTCATATAGTACCTTCTTAATGGGGAATGATTTGTAACGGTTATTTTTTGACCCAGAATAGACTTTGGGATTGAATTTCCAAGACTGTGAAGCAAAATGGCGTTTTCCACTCTTATTATGTCGAAACCCAATCTTTTAAGCTTAAGGCAGAAATAATGGTCA
>JAUZPH010000260.1 GCA_030706065.1 Bacillota bacterium
CGGGTATATATTTGACAATGAAAATATAGAAAGGCTTCTTATGGAACGGCATATTAAATCGGAGATAAGAAGGGCCGGAGGAAGAACCTCAAACCAAAGAAAGAGAACCTTTGAAGACAACCTGAAGCTGGAGAATAACTTAAGAAAACTGATAAAGAATGCACTAGGTAAAGAACGGGAAGAATAAATGCAATTGACAATTGAAATTTGACAATTGACAATGAAGGAAGAGATTCAGCTGTGCTGAATCTCTTTTATTTTAATGTATGCTTGTCCATTGCTAATTTAAAAAGCTCCTGCTACTCCAAATATAAAATTTTCATCGATATCGGTTCCACGGAAACGTTGTTGTCATTAATGCAGTAGAGGGGTTCCGTTCCCGCATTGAACTTATCCACAACAACATTCCAGTTGCCTTGGGACAGGGGGACGTATACTGTGTCCCTTGAACCGTTGTATATAACTATGATATCCTTCCAGGGATCGCCGTTGGCATGATTTTTCAGAATATAGGCAGTGGAATTCCGTCCGGTATAAATAAACTCCATATGTTCCCGGATTTGCCTACTGTCATACAACCTGAAGGCACTATGGGACTTCCTCAGGGCTATCAGGCCTTTGTAATACTCAAAGACATCCAGATAGTGATGCTTTCTGTGCCAATCCATTCGGTTGACGGCATCGGTGCTGTTGTAGCTGTTTTCTATACCGTTCTTTGTTCTGCAAAAATCTGCCCCGCTATGGATAAAGGGAACGCCCATGGAGGTAAGGATTATCCCGTCCGCCAGCTTGTTCATATGCTTCAATTCCTCTTCAGAGGCCTCGGGGCAGCTTAATCTGAGTTTATCCCAGAGGGTGTAATTATCATGACAGCTGGAGTAATTTATACATTGGCCAGGGGAAGTAAAGATGGCACTTTTGCCAAAAGCATCAATAGAACAGCCCATCAGGTTGAATTTTACCGTATCCTCCAGGCCCGGTGTCCCACTTACGAAGCCCCTTTCCAAGGAGTTAAACACGGAACCTTTTACGGCATCCCTTATTGAATCATTATAGAAACCTATATGCTCCAATTTATGACTGTTATACATACCGGCCTTATCTTCATCTTTGAGGTTGGTATTCATATACCAGCCTTCTCCGTAGAGTATCAGGCCGAGGCCCCCGGCCCCCAGCTTTTCACCGATTTCATTCATCGTCTTCACATCAAGGATACCCATGAGGTCAAATCTGAAGCCGTCAATTTTGTATTCACGGGCCCAGTAGAGAAGTGAGTCGAGAATAAACTTTCTCACCATTGGCCTTTCGGAAGCAATGTCATTTCCACAGCCTGTACCATTACAGTATGTACCATCATCGTTTTGACGGAAGTAGTAGCCAGGGAACAGCTTTTCTAAATTTGAATCTTCATACTTAAATATATGATTGTAAACCACGTCCATAATAACGCTCAGCCCATGTTTATGAAGAGCGTTTATTGCTTTTTTTAGCTCGTAAACCCTGCTGCAGGGATTATAGGCATCGGCAGCGTAACTGCCCTCGGGAATATTATAGTTTTGAGGGTCATAGCCCCAGTTATATCTATAAGGATGCTTTTCATCTACACTCTTAAAGGAATAATCAAAGACAGGCATAAGCTGAACATGTGTCGCACCAAGCTCCAGGATATGGGCTAGCCCGGTACTGATGCCTTTTGAGGTTGCAGTGTTCTCTTCTGTGAGGGCCAGGTATTTCCCTTTACTTTTTATGCCGCTGTCAGGGTGGATAGACAAGTCCCTTATATTGATTTCATAAATTATGGCATCGGTACTGCTGTCAAAATGCGGCGGAGCATGATGAATATAACCGGGAGGGTCTGTTTCTTTCAGGTCTATAACTGCACCTCTGAGGCCGTTTATTCCGCAGGCCCTGGCGTAGGGATCCACAATTTCATGTACATCGTCATATACCTTGAGTTCAAAGGTATAAAAATACCCTTTAAGATTTCCCCTTACCCTGACCTCCCACAGTCCGCTTTTTTCCTGAAGCTTGAATTTTCTCGGCTTTTCCGGAGAATCCGGGTCGCCGCTTTCATAGAGAAGCAGGTTTACATAAGAGGCCGCCGGAGACCAAAGCTTAAAGAGGGTATGCTCCCTTGTATACTGAATTCCCAATTCTTCATCGGTATAGTACCGGAGATTGAATTCGTCAGTAGAATACAGGGGATAATAATTTATCGGGAGTGATGCATTATATATGGATACACTGCCGGGTAACTTAATATTAACTTCACTCTTCAAGTAAAGAATAATCTCATTATCTTTTATTGAAAGCTTGTCGACAAGGATTGTAACCTCACCATTCCTGACAAGAATTTTTTTTGGGTCAAATTGAGAAATATCGTCAATAAATACAGATATTATGGTAAAATTAATGAGGGAACATTTAAGCAACTGCATAATACTCAGTCCTCCTAAGCAATGTGTCTGTAGGTATAGTACTATTATATTATAAAATCCTCTTACTTTAAACCTTTTCTGTATCTATAAAGAGGTGCAGCTTTAAGCATTTGTCAAAGAAAGTATAAAGACCCAGTAGAAAAATGTGGCAGTTATAGTATAATTGATTTATATACCTGTGTGAATATTTCATAATACTCTAGATGAGGTGGTATGATTCATGGGCCAGATGGAAATAAGTTTTAGTGTGCCAAGTCCCTCCGGTAAAAACACTGCCGTGAGGATAACAGTTGATAAGTTTAGTGAGGAAAAGCTTTTATATAAATTTATTGTTGGATTCGATGGTGTATGGGACACTCTGCGGGATTTCGATGCGGAAAACAATATTGTCTGGACACCACAGGTTGATGGTAAATATATAATTATGGTACAGGCAAAGAAGCAGGGGAGCAACAAACCCTTTGATTATATGGCAAGAGCAGATTACATCATAGGCAAGGCTGAGGACAAGCTTATAAACAGTATAGCTCTTGACAGGAATCAGCTAAAGGTAGGAGATAAACTCAAACTTACAGTGGCAACCAACAGGCTTCCGGTGGTATATAAATATTGGATAAAGAGTACCGACAAGTGGGAACTTATTAAGGACTACAGTGCAGAAAATACGCTGAGCCTCACGGTAAGGACTCCCGGCAAACATGAAATCCTGGTGGAATGCAGATCTTTGGATTCAAAAAACAATTATGACGACTTTGAAAGGTTAGAGTTCAATGTTCTGTCCATAGATGCCCTGGAAATAAAGGATTTCAAATGTTTGTCCACGGAGATGCTTGTTGATAATGAACTTATTTTTCAGGTAGATGCAGAGTATGAAGACAGCAGGATGGTACTATACAAATTTATAAAGATATATCAGAATGGCAAGGCACAGTGCATACAGGATTATTCCACTAAGAGGATTGTTGGCTATTTGGAAAAGGAACCGGGAGAATACAAGCTTCTCTGTATGGCCAAGGACATGTATTCACAGAATGAATTTGATGACAGAGCCATAATAAATTACAGTGTGAAACTGTATAACCTCATACAGATACAAAGCTTCACCAGCGATCTCAATTCACCTCAGATGACTGACAGCTCAATAGAGCTGAAGGCCGTAGTAAAGGGAGGACGGAGGCTTTTATACAGGTTTATAGTAGACGGTAACAGCCCGGTGGATTCGGGTTACATGAAGGACAGTTCATATGCATGGAAGCCTCAAAGAGCAGGCAGGTATAAGCTGAGCCTTTGGGTCAAGGATGAAAGCTGTGACGGGAAATTTGAAGCCGAGGCGGAAATGGAATTTATCATCGATGAGATTTCGAGCAATCCGGTAAAAATATCCGAAGTAATAACCAGCAAGGACAAGAATATTATTAAGGGAGAAAAAATAAACATTACGACTATTGCCACCGGTGGTATAGATTTAAGATATTCCTTTGTGGTTAAAAAGGATGGAGCAGAGCTGGAGAGGGTGGATTACGGCAGCTGCAACTGGGTGAACTTTACTCCCGAGGAGGAAGGGCACTATGAACTGGAGGCCAGGGTTAAAGACAAGTATTCCAGGAAGGAATATGACAGCCACGGGATACTCCACCTGGATGTGCGGGAATTTCTGCCTGCGGAGATAGATTATATCCTTATGCCGTCAAAGGAAAACTATATAGTCGGGGACAATATCAAATTCGATATAATTACAAGGCGTACTCAAGACGTTCTTGTGAAATATGTATTGAAGATTAATGGCCATCTTGTGGAAGAGACAGATTATATTGAGAGTAAACGGTACTTTTTAAACCCAAAATGCAGAGGCCAGTATACCCTTGAGATTATGGCAAAAGACAAGAAGAGTTCCTTAATCTTCGATGCAAAAAAGGTCATCAAGCTGAATATAATTGATGCACTGCCGGTATCAAATACGAAGATACTTTGGGACAAGACCGATATCAAGGTAAATGAGCCTGTTATTTTCACCGCCCAGGCGGAAGGAGGAAGGGACCTCTTATATGAGTTCTACCTGATGGAGAACAGTGAATGGGTTCTTGTACAGAAGTACAGCAAGATGAATTATTATACCATCATGCCCTATAACAAAGGTAATTTCAAGATACTGGCGCTGGTAAAAAGCATGTATTACGAAGGTGCCTATGAGGATTATGACTCCATGGAGTTCAACGTCTATTAGCGTAGTTACAGACATCTAATTTGAAAGTTTGATTAGGAGTTCGGGGTTTTAGATATCTATTGCTTGAACTCTTATTTTTTTGGGAATACTACTTTTCAGAAGGAGAGATAATTATGGAAAGACTGGATAAGGTGTTGTCCAATATCGGATATGGAAGCAGAAAGGAAATCAAGTCCATGGTAAAGGACGGCAAGGTCAAGGTTGACGGCAAGGTGGTGAAGGACAGCAGTATCTCTGTAGATCCGGAAAAGAATGAAATATATGTTGGTGAGGAAAAAGTATCGTACAGAAAGTACATATACCTTATGATGAATAAGCCGACCGATGTGGTATCAGCCACCTTTGACAATTATGATAAAACTGTCATTGACCTCCTTGAGGAGAAATACACCGTATTTGAGCCTTTTCCTGTGGGAAGGCTGGATAAGGATACTGTAGGCTTTCTGCTGCTGACAAATGACGGAGAATTAAATCACAGGCTTATATCGCCCAAGTGGCATGTAGATAAGTTATACTATGCCAGAATTGATAAAGATGTTGACGAAGAGGACATAAGAGCCTTTAAGGAAGGGATCGTTCTGGATGACGGCTATAAATGCCTTCCTGCGGTATTGGAGGTTATATGTTCTTCGGAGAATGGCGCAGAAGTACATGTAACGCTGCAGGAGGGAAAATTTCATCAGGTGAAGAGAATGTTTCAAAGCCTTGACAAGACGGTGGTATATCTGAAGCGTGTTGCCTTCGGCCCTCTGACGCTGGATGAGAGCCTTGAAGAGGGACAGTACAGGGAACTCAGGGAAGATGAACTCAACAGCTTGAAAGAGGATGCGGGCATTGATTTGAATTGATAATTTACAGTTGACAACTAAGGGATTTATTCTGTAAACGTTGCATTTTGAATGATTTATATCATTTTAAAAACATTTTTACAATTAATTTTGCAGAATCCACTTGAAAATGGACAAATTATTTTATATAATTAATTTGCAAGGATAAATAAAAAGAATTAATAGCCCCCTTTTTATTTATGACGCGAACACAAC
>JAUZPH010000261.1 GCA_030706065.1 Bacillota bacterium
CTATCACCTCGAGTCTGTCATGAAGCAGTCTTGTCGATTTTTGGCGCCATCTGAAAATAAAGACTGGACTGTTTGCTAACACAAACATTTCATGTTTAGAGGGAAATTGTTTACAATTAAAACAACTTGTTAGAAAATTTTGAATTAGAAAAAATTTCCCGTCAATATATATTATAACAGCAAAAAGTCAACTTGTTAATACTTAATTTACATTTAATAAAATATTACAAATATATAGTAATACTATACAAAGTTTACAACAAAACTGTCAGGGTGAAGGCAAACTGACGCTCCTTCCTGACAGCCAAGCTACTAAATTTGCAAAAAAAATATGTACATTCATTTTCCATTGTAACTTCCATGAGGTACATTGAAGGAAATCTTCTCGCCATCACTGGTTACCACTATTGTGCCGGCTTCATCGGTTCTATATACTTTTATATTTCTTGCCTTCAGCTTTTTCATTGTACTTAAATGAGGGTGCTTATATTTGTTCTCTTTATCGGTGCACAGCACAGCGTATTTTGGATTAACTCTTTCAAGAAATTCCCTGCCGGTAGAGGATATACTGCCGTGATGACCAAGCTTAAGCACATCCGCAGACAAGTCGTACCCTCTTCTCATCATTTCCCTCTCGCTTGTACTTTCTGCATCTCCTGTCAGAAGAAAGGAAGTCTTTTCAAACTGAAGTTTTATTACTATGGAATAATCATTTAATTTTTCATAGCCTCTGCTTATCGGTGCAAGAATTGTACAGGTTGCTCCGCCAAGTTTGAAATTCTCCCCTGAAATCGGTTCTGAAAATGACAGGCCTTTCCTATCAGCTGCAGTTCTGACATCCTCAAGGTACTTGTTGCTAATTTCAAAGTCCGGCATGTATATCTTCCCAATATCAAAATTTCTGATGATATCGTCAAGGGAGCCAATATGATCTTCGTGAATATGCGTACCGACAAGTACATCAATCTTTCCGATTTCCTGTCTTTTTAAATATTGTTTTACGACAGTTGAATCTTTTTCGTTTCCCGCATCTATCAGCATAACTGCATTTTCCTGCTGAATAAGAATTGCTTCTGCATCGCCTACATTCAAAAAATGAAGTTTTATCACTCCGTTTCCCTCTGACATGCATAATGAAGTCTGAGAAGAAGGTGGCTCAGGACAGCAGTGGCCCTCCGGTACTGCCTTACTGCCGGAAACTATGCCGGTGGCTATAATAACAAACGATAATATACATAAGGCACATGGCCGCCTCTCCTTTAACAAAGTCCTCATAAGATCCCTCCTAAAAATAACTACCTTTTAGTATCTCTTCAACTTGTAACATTGATACATAGGGTTTGAAACTTGAAGATTTTGATTTTGTAAGTATTCTTGCAATAACGAAAAAATAATTTTGTAATATTCTTGACAAACCAAAAAAATGAATTTATTATTATATTTAACAGAAATAAAACTGATGAATAAGAAGAGTAAATTAGGATTGCACGTTCACAGAGAACCGGATTTGGTGGGAGCCGGCAGCTGGCACTTGATTGAATGGACTTATGAAGGCAGTCCGAAAGGATTTTTCCCAGTAGGCACTGACGGGAACTCCACCCGTTATAAAGGGAGCATATATTATCTGTATATGAAATGAGCGGGTGTTTTTTACCAATTTGGGTGGTATCGCAGGAGTTTAAACTCTTGTCCCTTTTATTAGGGGCAGGAGTTTTTTTATATATTTTTTTATTGATTGATTTCAATTTTGGAAGGAGTAATAAGCATGAGCAAAGCACCCTATAGAACCTATTTATCAGAGAAGGAAATCCCACGTCAATGGTATAATCTAAGGGCAGATATGAAGGAACAGCATGATCCGTATATACACCCTGGTACAATGAAGCCGGCAGTGCTTGAGGATCTCTATCCGGTTTTTTGTGAAGAGCTTGCAAAGCAGGAAATGGACAGAGAAACAAGATATATTGATATTCCGGAAGAGATCCTGGAATTTTATAAGATTTACAGGCCCTCTCCACTCTGTCGTGCCTATAACCTTGAAAAGGCTCTTGGTACACCGGCAAAGATCTATTATAAATTTGAAGGTAACAATACTTCTGGAAGCCACAAACTTAACTCGGCAGTAGCACAGGCATATTATGCCAAGAAACAGGGCATTACCTCGCTGACCACGGAAACCGGAGCAGGTCAATGGGGTACTGCCCTATCAGAGGCCTGTGCGTATTTTAATATACCTCTTACAATATTTATGGTTAAGGTTTCCTCAGAACAAAAGCCTTACCGTAAAGCAATTATGCATACCTTCGGTGCGGAAGTTATTCCAAGCCCATCCAACACAACTGAGGTTGGGCGTGCAATCCTGTCCAAGGATCCAAATACCGGCGGCAGCCTGGGCTGCGCTATATCCGAAGCTATTGAACAGGCTGTTAAAAAAGAAGGTTGCCGCTATGTTCTGGGCTCAGTGTTGAACCAGGTTCTCCTCCATCAGTCCATCATAGGCCTTGAGGCTAAGCTGGCTATGGAAAAGCTTGATGAATATCCGGATATAATAATAGGCTGTGCCGGCGGCGGATCAAATCTTGGAGGCCTTATTGCTCCATTTATGCAGGATAAGCTTCTGGGAAAGGCAAATCCACACTTTATTGCAGTAGAGCCTGCCTCCTGTCCATCTCTTACAAGAGGCATGTATGCCTACGATTTCTGTGACACAGGAAAAGTAACACCTTTAGCTAAAATGTACACTTTAGGCTGTGAATTTGTTCCATCAGCCAATCATGCCGGTGGCTTGAGATACCACGGTATGAGTCCACTGCTCTCAAAGCTTTATCATGACGGCTTACTGGATGAAGCACGTGCGGTTGAACAGACAAAGGTATTTGATGCTGCCACTCTCTTTGCTAAATATGAAACCATACTTCCTGCGCCGGAATCTTCACATGCTATTCATACTGCAATAGAGGAAGCCCTCAGATGCAAGGAAACCGGGGAGGCTAAAACTATACTCTTCGGCCTCACTGGTACAGGTTATTTTGATATGCAGGCTTACATGCAGTATCAGGAAGGCAAAATGACTGATTATATACCGACAGACGAAGATCTTCAAAAGGGCTTCGATGCACTGCCAAAAATCCCTGGAATTCAAGAGCTATAAAATAATAAAGAGTGCAGCATTGCACTCTTTATTATTATCCATACATCACCAATTTCTGTATATATAAATTACTCCAAAACCTGCTACATTCTTTACTTTCCTTTTACCTGCGCCCATATTTTATCATACAGCTTTGTTGTATCCCCCAAATCCTTAAGCCTTTCTCCGATATTCAGTTCTTTTTCACTTGGATACACTGTAGTATTATTTAAGGTGTTCTTATCGATAAATTCACGTGCTGCTTCATTTGGATTGGCATAAGGATATTCCTTCGAAATAGCTGCACTGACTTCTGGATCCAGGAGAAAGTTTATGAACACTTCAGCATTTTTCTTGTGAAGCGCACCTTTGGGAATGACAAAGTTATCCTGCCATATATACATTCCCTCCTTCGGAAAGAAGGTCTTGACGTCCTTATTCTCCTTTTCTGCCATCGCAGCCTCAGCACCCCACATAAATCCTGCAGCAGCTTGACCATTAATCAGCAGTGCCCTTGGGCTGTCACTGTCGAAGCTTTTTATATTGCTTTTAAGTTTCATAAGTTCCTGGCCTGCCTGCTGCAGACTATTCGGATCAGTTTCATTCATGGAATATCCAAGCTTTTTCAAAGCTATGCCAATAAGTGCCCTCTCATCATCCAAAACTACTAATGAGTTTTTGAATTTACTGTCCCATAAGTCGCTGTAGCTTGTTATATCGCCGGATATCATCTTCGTATTTACAGCAATAACCGCGGTTCCCCACATATATGGTACAGAATATTTGTTTCCCGGATCAAAGGCCAGATTCTTAAATTGGGTTCCTATGTTCTTAAGATTTGGTACATTATTCATATCCATTTCTTCCACGAGCTTTTGTTTCCTCATGACATCAACCATATAATCGCTGGCTACCGATAAATCGAATATATCATCACCGGCCATGATTCTTGCTAGCATCTCCTCATTGGAGGAATAGGTTATATAATTAATCTTAATATTATACTGATTTTCAAATTTTTTTACTATTGAGTCGGGAAGATACTCTGACCAGTTAAACACATTCAATTCGTTATCATTACTACTGCCGACAGGTATGCTGCTTGTTTCTGTTGATTTCAACGCCAGGTTCTGGCAGCCTGTTAAAGCACTGTATAAAAGAAGAATCAGCAGTATCATAGAAAGTATTTTTTTAAACTTCATTTAATCGTCCCCTCACTTATAAAGTAGGTTTAGGTGGGCACTGTCAATTTCTAAACATCGCCGCGGTGATATTATCATGCCCGCCTGCAGCATTTGCAAGTTCAACCAGATGCTCACAGATATGAATTGCTTCCGAATCTATTCCAAAGGCCTCTACAGCATTTTTAAATATATTCTCACCTTGAAGGTAATTCCATAAGCCGTCGGAGCAAAGCAATAATATATCTCCTTTCCTAAGCTTTTGTTCTAAAATATGCACCTGAATCTCTTGATCATGCATACCCAAAACTTGTGTTACACAATGAGCCATTCTATTTGCAGAAGCCTCTTCCCTGGTCATCTTGCCTTCAGCAACAACCATTTCAATCCAGGAATCATCCATAGTAAGCTTCTGCTGGCCTTCCCTATTAAGCATATAAGCCCTGCTGTCACCGATCCATCCTATAGTTGCAGTGCCTTCCCTTATCAGTGCTACAGCAACTGTTGTTTCTGGCCCATATAATCCATCTTCTCTTGTTTCGAAAGGCAACTTCTTAATGCAGTCATCTGCGGTTTGTATTGCACTGAATACTATTTCCCTTGCAGTTCCTGAACCCTTAATGAGGACTTCTCTAATTGCTTCTACGGCTGTCATTGAAGCGCTTATGGAATTTACCGCAGAGGTTACACCATCTGCCACCGCCAGGATGATATCTCCATTGTCACATTTCATAACCATACAGGAATCTTCGTTCACAGGATGCTTTCTACCTACATTGGTTACTGCCGCCAGGTTGTTATTATATATGAAAGTTTTTGATTTAGGAAAAGACACATCTTCAACAATTGTACCTCTATTTAAAAGTGATGGTTTTAGCGACGCTCCACATTCTTCGCAGAAATTGTCTCCCTCATTTGCCGCTGCTCCACATTTTCTACATATCATAATAACTCTCCCTTCACCATTTTTTACTTCGTCAGATAATCCCAGTTATGCGGCTTCAAAACAACGTAATTGGTCTTACAGTATTTGCCAGACTGACCCACTTAGTCTTTTCTTCAGACGCTGAGGCAAAATGTGCTGCCTCTCTGCATTCAGCTTCTGCAGCCAAACGGAGTTCCCTCTCCACTAATTTGCATCCCAGAATATTATAGGCACTATTCTCTACCAGCCTATGTGAAACCAACATTTTAGCAGTAAGATTATAGACCCCTGCAGCCAACTGATGAACTATACCGCCTCCCGAAGATATGGAACCAACGGTTTGAGCCAGTTTATCAAGAATCATTTGAGTTATGGCATTCTCATCGGACATAAGTACCTTTGCCACTGCAATTCTAGACTGCATATACATGCTATGACTGGCAGGTACACGATCCA
>JAUZPH010000262.1 GCA_030706065.1 Bacillota bacterium
CACCCATTGCCCTCGCTGTCTCTGACCCATTCCTGCCGCCTTATATGATCCATAATCCAGGTTCCCTTACTCTCAAGGTCTCCTGCCAGTGCTTCAATGCTTATTTCAATCTTTCTGCCGGAAATTCTACCCCTGCAGCTCTTGAAATAATTTTTCAGGAGCCCGGTCTTCTCCTCTACGGATTCATAGTTTACCGGAGAATTCAGTGAGTCCAGCAGCAGCAGGAGTTCCTCGGCTATAACCACAGTACCGGTGCCTTTCCTTTTCTGTATTTCCCTGAGCAGTTTTGCCAGTTCCAGGAGGTTGTTACCGTAGAAGGCAGTGAAGGCTGCGCTTTCACCCTTTACCGGCGCCATATCGAGAGCATCATTCCAGTCCGCCCCTTCAAGGCGAATGTTGTTATGCATGCCTACATTGAAGAAGGGAGTGAGATTTTGCACCAGAATATGCTCCAAAATTGTTCCCTTGTATATTTTCCCTTCTTTATCCTTAAGCTTGTTTCCCTCCTCGATGGACCATTCGCTGTCTCCTGCGGTACACCGTTCTATAAGCCTGTCTTTAAAATACTCCTGCTCGCCCAAAAGGAAATCCAGGTCACCGCTTAAATCCAGGTACAGCCTGGTGGTTAAGAATGGCCAGGCGCCATGGTCCATCCATATCCTGGCTATATTATTTCTGTCTGCAATGAACTCACCGGGATTTGAGCCTATTATTGTGGCGTTGCTCCCATCAATTCTTATCCCCGCATAATTATTGAAGAGCAGGTTCCGGACTTCCCCTGGTTCCATAATAAGCAGAGCCAGACAGTCCTGCCAGAGATCCCTCCAGCCTCTTCCTCCTCTGCCATAGTCGTGATGGGGCAGGAAGGAACAGCCGTATATCCTTCTTAAAATGGGTTGGATATTAACCCATTTCATCCAAAGGTCAAACTCTTTATCAGCGGAATGGAAAGCCGGTTTTTGAACCTTCTCCCTCCAATATTGCTTGTTTGCCTGCAGTGCCCTGCCGAATTTTTCATCACTGCCGTATTTGTTTATGAGTTCAGTCAATTCTTCTTCGGTGCCCGTTTCATTAATGGACAACATTAAGATGTAGCTCCTGGTTTCTCCCGGTAAAAGCTGTACCTTTTCAAAGCGCAGAGCACCAACTGCCTCAAAGCCATCAAAAGCTGCTCCAGAAAAACAGTACGGTTCTTCATTACAGGCCACTGCCTTTGGCCATTCAAAACTTCCGCCTTCACCTACAAACCCTTCAACCTCCGGAAAGAATCCTACAGGTGCCCTGCCATTATCTTCCGTTCCAAGTGCGGCATAAACCACGCTGTTACTACGATGTCCCCTTTCATCAAAGGACAGGGTTGGCTTTACGGTGACTCCGTAATCCGTGGCCTTTATCCTGTGAAGCAGCGATGTAACGTGCCTGTGGTCTCTGATATTATCAGCTGAGCGTCCGTATAGAGGTATTGCAGCAGTAGGTGTGGCTATAAGTACTGTTTTTCCTGTATTGGTTATGCTTACTTTCATAAGCTCTACTTTATATTCATCAACAGGGGCAAAATTCGTTATTTCTGCTCTTATACCCATTTCCTTATTTTCTCTAACTATCCTGTGCCAGAGAAAACCGGCTTCAAGCCTCGTATTTTCCGGCGAATCCTTTTCAAAGGTATAGGCAATCTGTTTTGGCGAATTCCCGCTGACTGACCAGGCACCCAGTCCATCAATGTAAAGCCAGAAATTTCTGCCGCTTCTGGTATTGTGCAGGTCCTCAGCCGATACCGGTGCCAGCAGGAAGGTATTTTGCCCGGCCTTGCTGTCTCCGTTCAAATTTGGAGTTATTGAAGACATCATTCCCGCCTCATTGGCGAGAGGAAAATATAAATAGCTGCTCTTTTCGGGGTCTTCCAATTCAAAGTCCCCTTCATCAGACAAAAACTTCCAGGACTTTACTCCATCTGCCATTGTTTATCCCTCCCGGTAATATATTATTTATTGAAATAAATATCTATGGTCTTTACGCCTCGGCTCCTTATAAGCTCGGCATATTTTCCGGATATTACATTTCCGGAAAATTCAACTGTCTCTCCAGAGTTCGTTTTAATTGTTGTCCTCAGTGCATCAACTTTCTGCTCACCATAGGTATTTCTTCTTCCTGAGTTGTGGTAGGTAACCTCGGTATACCCCAGGAAACGGAAGGAAACCTTTCCTTGCTCATCAAAAAGCCAGCCAGGCAGTATCGGATTTAAAGAAAGCTGCAGCATTCCTTCCTCATAGGTGAATACTTTATGTCCAACCATCATTGTGAACCATATGCTCAGCATTTCAGCGGTGGAGCCGCTGAGCCTCGCCTGGAAGCCCCGTCCATGCATTGTCTCATCCGGATTTGCAGAGCTGGCGATGAAGGATGAGTTTTCCAAGGTACTCCTGCCATACACTGCCGGATCCAGAAAAGCCGTCAATACATTCTTTATATCTTCATAATACTGCTCATAGAGGCCCGCCTTCAGCAGCGACAGAATGTACTTGTATTCCATGTGCAGAAACACTGCTTCCCTCTCCAGCCAGCCCGGAGTAAAGGCCTTCACCCTTCCTATTTCAAGTGAGGCTGCCTCCAGAGGTACTGAAGTCTTATACATCTTCAGCTTTCTATCGTACATCTCACTGTTCTTGACTAAAGAATACAGTTCTTCAGCCTTTTTCATATCCTTCATGGTCTTCAACACCCTGGCAGGGCCCTCCAGAAATAGAGGAAGAGGCCTGCATTCAAATTCCGTTACCCTTACATTCTGATAACCGTTTATGGGGCTCGTTTTCCCCTCTATGACTTCGTACTTCTTTGCCTCAAAGGTCAGGAAGGTTGGATAAATTCCCTCCCCATACACCAATGCTTTTTCAAGGCCTTTATCAATTTTATCTTTGATTTTTTGGAATATCCTCATTATTTCCTTTGAGGCAAGATTCTGCTCCCTGCCGTCTATTCCCCATCTTGTCCGTTCCCTGTAGTCCTCTCTCAATCCGGAAGTTCTGTCCCAGTAACCATAATCATCAAGCCTGCCATCATAATGATCTGTCAGAGCCTGTTCAGTGCCAGTGAGCAGATCTGCTATTTCCACAGGAATAGAGACTTCTTCATCAAACTGAGAGGCTATCTGAAGTATAAACTCCACCACTCTCTTTAACTCAGCGGTTTCACTTACTCCGGAACCGAACAGCCCCGGCAGCCCGTTCATTGCATCATTCCATCCGGGCTTGTTTGCCTCCATCTCTATGCCTATTCCTTGAGGATCCATGGTTACAAACTTATTGAGCGCCAGTGAGACCAGCTTCACATAGAGGTTTGTCTCATAGATACTGCCTGTACCATACTGAGTCCTGAGCCAATTGGTGCCCTTAAGGCTTATGTTGAGCTTATGGCATTTCTCCTCATCCTCCAGAATTGAGCCATATTGGCGCACCTTTCCTCCTGCAAGCACATATTTATCCAATCTCGGAAGTACCCTTGCAGCGCTGTCAAAGAATCGATAAGTGCCATCCTCAAAGACAAAGCTTTGAAGTTTGTCAGGATAGACTTTCAATAAGGTGTCTATCAAATCCATGTTGTAGGTCCAGTGATCCACCCAGTAGCCCTCTCCAAATTCCGCCTCAAAATTCTGTTTTGAATGGGCAAGGACCTCCTTGAGCAGCTCCTCCCCGGAAACCTTCAGTGGTATCCCTTTATCAGATATATAGGTTATCAACTGACCAGGAGTAAACTTCCTGTCAAGTATATTCTCTATTTCCTCCTCGTCCTTCAGCACCATTTCAAGGATCTTCTCCTTGTATTCCTTGTCAAAAGAGAAGGTGGTTCCCTTGACACCTAAAGGATTATACCCATCTATTTGTATAAGGTTCATAAAGTGCTTGACATTGAAGTCCCCGACTTCGGGATTAAAGAGGACGTCATTTCTTCTGTTCTGATTAATATCCCTGAAATTCCCATTGCCCTGTGAATAAAAAGCCGGTTCCAGGGAGAAAAAGTTGTATTCCCTTTCCGTATCCCCATGCTTTCTCGAATATACATGGTAAACGTGCTTTTTACTGCCGGCATTAAAGAACAAGGGATATCCGCCTCTCAATATATTATCCAGGTAACATTGGCTTACATATTTGTCAAACAGGTTGCTGGAGGTCTTAGTACGGACATCATCCACCAGAGAATCTGCCAGCTCCCTTGCCTCCTTTTCCTTCTTTTCTATATATTCAATATTAAAGTCAGCCTTTCGGTTGTTTATCAATTCTTCACTAGCTATATGACCGATGACTGTGCATAGAGTGAACTTTTCCTTCAGGGAAACTCCAATGCCGGTAAAGCCTCCTGAAACCTTGTTCACAGGCACCTGCTTTCTCCTGTACAGCATCTCTATATTACAATCCCAGGCTGACGGGCAGGTCAGTGATGTATTTGGACCGAATATTACATCCATATCAAATATAACTGGAAGCAGCCCCTCACTTTCCGAGGAAAAGGACAAATAGAAGTTGCCTTTATTTACTTCACCAATCTCTACGGTATCTCCCATGGTGGCCCGTAAGCGGTAATAGGGTATATTGTTTTCCATATTGAATACTCCAAACCAGGCTCTGCTCAAATTCGCCATGGATTGATAGCTCTCGTTGCCGATTCCAAAGGGAAGAATCTGTGTCAGACCATCCAGTAACTCTATCTCCTTTGTGCCTCCGCCCAGATTTTCAACTTCCACCTTTCTTACTATGGCTGCAAAGCTTTCTCCAGGCATTGTGAAGTAAGTAACCCTTGCTATTATTCCGAGGCTGTTATTTACCTCTTCTATCCAAATGAGATTCTTTTCTATAGCCATCCTTCGGGAAGTATCATCCTTTGACAATGAAGAAAATATCTCATGCACTTCTCCATTAAGCTTGATAAAGGTTCTGAAGCCCTGAAGTTCAATATTTTTATATAACAGGTTTGCAGGGAAAAACTCCATTATTGTGCCGTTCTTGTCCCTAACTCCAAAGCTTCCCATACACTGTCCCCTGTTAACATAAAAGGACCACATCGGTATTCCGTCAATACCTGCTATCCCGGGCAAAAAGCTTGCAAAGGTTTTTGCCTTGTCATAATCTTCAATTATGAATTCACCGGTTTCCTTCAACTTGTAATCAATAGACATTCTTATCACCCTACTTTCAATAATCTCTTTCAGCTACTGTTTTTCTTATGATGAGCTCAGGCGGAATTACCACCTTTTCGTTTTTCATATTTGGATTCTTAATCCTGTCGAGAAGCCTTCTGGCAAGCATTCTCCCTACCTCGTAGACCGGCTGTCTCACGGTAGTTAAAGGTTTCTCAGCGGCAAGGTCGTAAAGCAGTCCGTCAAAGCCTGCTATGGATAATTCCTCCGGCACCTTCATCCCAAGGCTTGATGCCGCCCTGAAGGCCGACAGTGCTATAAAGTCGTTACAGCCGAAGACCGCAGTGGGTTTTTCTTCCGTAATAAGCTCCAGCCCCTTTTTATAGCTGTCCTCCTCCAGATTGTAGATATATCTGACAAGCCTCTCGTCAAATTGAACATTATGGTTTTTCAGTGATCTCTTGTACCCTTCGAACCGTTCAAAGGAGAACTTCTGCTCTGTCTCAAACATAAGGTACCCTATTCTCTCATGCCCGCGAGCAATCAGATGTTCAGTCA
>JAUZPH010000263.1 GCA_030706065.1 Bacillota bacterium
ATTTTTTTCCCACTCCTGAAGGCTGCCGTACTGTATTATAAAATACAGAAGATCCTCCTCCGGTTCCAGTGGAATTTTATTCAAATCCGGAAGCTCAGGCTTGCTGTATGGCTTGATATTGCTGAACTGATCGAAGGCAGGGTTATACCTGTCTAGAATGTTCTGTCTTATTTCCTCTTCCGACAGCCTTTTTGCGCCTATCACTCTGGAAGTCTGCAGCTTTATTGCGTGGGCTGCATCAAGTATACGCTCAACATTCTCATAACCTATACTCGGATCATTTATATAACTCCTTACGGTATCCGCATGTGACTTGAATATTTCCACAGTGTAGTCCGCCCTTGTTCCCTCAACAAACAGCCGGTTATTCTTAAAAAAATCGTTATGTCCATATACATGGGCCATGGTCAATATCTGCAGCAGCAGAGTATTTTCCTTCATCAGATATGCTATACTCGGATTAGAGTTAATTACCATTTCATAGGGTAATCCCGTAAGGTTATACTTATACATTGTCTTGTTCTTTTCATAGGCTTTGCCAAAGCTCCAGTGTGGATACCGGGATGGCATACCCACGTAGGCTTCATAGGCGAGCATATCGTTATAGCTTATGATTTCAAATTCCTGTTCGTAGCAGTTCAGCCCCTTGCTCTTTGCAATATCCTCAATGTGTTCGTTCCACTTTTCCAGGTCTGCCAATGTATATTCCATAACTGTCTCACCCCACTTGCTGCTTTTTCAGCATATATTTCAAGGCATTCCACATATCCTGCTTTTGCTTCATGGAAACAGCCATGAAGTTCTTCTTATCCACACCCTTCACAAGTCTGTCTTTGATTGAACTGGAAAAGTAGCTGTTTGTAATCTCTGCATAACCTACAAGATTACATATATCACATAGGTCATTAGCTGCTTTTACCGCCTTCAGATTGTCCTCACTCCAGTTGTCTCCGTCACTTACGTAGAAGGCATACAAATTCCAGTTGGCGGGGTTATATCTCTTTTCAATTATTTCAAGAGCCTTGTTCATGCCGCTGGAAATGTAGGTTCCGCCTGATTCTCCCCTATGAAAGAATTCAAATTCGTTTACTTCCTTGGCCGTTGTAGTATGGGCAATGAAGGCCACTTCCACATTAGTGTACTTAGTCCTGATAAACTGGGAAAGTATAAAAAAGAAGGACCTGGCCATATACTTCTTAGTGCTGTCCATGGAGCCTGAAACATCCATAATGCATAAAATTGCAGCATTACTCTGTTTCTTAAAGCTCTTCTTAATTTTGTAATATCTGAGATCATCATTTTTGAAGGGGAACCTTTCTATCTTTTCTTCAATACCCGCTTCTCTTGTGGCTCTGTCCCTTCCCTGCTTCCTTTTTATTTTCTCCGTCACTGTCTTTTTTTTAGCCAACCGGGGATTTATTCCGTGCCTTTGATAGCCGTGCTTTTTAGCACCGCTCTCCACCATAATTTCGGAAAGGTTTTTTTTGTTCATATCCGGAAGCTCCAGGTCCTGAAGCAGATAGCTTAATACATCCTCTAAAGTTATTTCAGTTTCATATATTTCATCGCCCTCTTCATTTCCTGGCGCCTGCCCTCCCTGGCCGTCCCCGGTCTTGTCCTGTCCAATGAATTGTCCCCTTTTTTCCGTTCCATCTCCGCTGGCCACTGCAGGAACATTCTTACCGTAAATAAATTGATATTCTTTTATACCTTTTATCGGAATCTTAAACTTCTTATCCTTACTCTGCCCGATTATACTTTCCTCTGAGAGTATATCTGCCAGGTTTTCTTTTATCGCCTTTTCCACCAGCTGCCGGTGCCTTCTCTTATCCTCCACTGCTCTGTCGTGTTCTATCGGTGATACATTGTGATCTCTGAATATTGTCATGGGATCAGTCCTTCCACAGATTGTTGGCTGCATATTTCAAAATGACATCACAGCAGCTGTCACAATATCCATTCTTCTTCATCTGCTCCACCATAGCATTATATTTTTCATCCTGTTCCTTATCTCTCACTCTGGACTTTGTTACAATTCTGGAAAGTTCTTTGACGGAATTGGTCAATTTCTTTTCAATAGCCTCTTTCAGCGGTTCATAGGATCCATAATTGATCTTTCCGCCATTTCTTACCACATAGAACATATAAGAAGTAACATCCCCTCTAAAGCCTTTTGCAGAGCTTTCGGATACCCCTATCTGTTCCTCAATGGATCGCATGAACAGTTCATCCGGCTGAAGTTCTTCTCCGGTAGACCTGTCTTTTAGCTTCGTCTTGTTGACATATGCCTCGGCATTGTCGAGATAATTGTTGAATAGGCTTTCCGCCTGTTCCCTGTAGCTGTGTATAAAGGCCTTTGTTATTTCCTTTTCCAGGGTTTTATTATATTCCTTTCGAATGGTATCCTGTATGAAGCCCATATATTTCTTCTTGTTATCCTCCGAGGTATCCAAATCCTTGACAGACTTTATTATGCTTTCCATAATACTCAGAGGATTGATACAATCACATTCTGAATTGGATATGGCATTATCGATTGCCTTGACAATGAATCTTGTGGATATGCCGTCCATCCCCTCATTTAAGCCTGCCTCCTCCCGGAGTTCCATGACATCAATTTTCTTTGTAGTCCCTTTTTCCACTATCTCTTCGCCATTATAAATCTTAAGCTTTGTAATCGCGTCTACCTTGTTTGATGCCCTGAGCCTGGTGAGCACTGCAAACATTGCAGCTATCTCAATAGTATGTGGTGCCAAATGAGCTTTAAAACTGCTCTTTCGAAGAATCTTCCCGTAAATTTTTATCTCCTCGTTGAGCTCAAGGCAGTAGGGCACTTCCACCTTCACAATTCTGTCCAGGATTGCTTCATTCGTATGATCAGATTTGAATCTGTTCCATTCTGCCTCATTGGAATGGGCTATTATGATACCGTCGAAGTAAATCATGGAGCCTTTTCCCGGCGAAGGTATGGACTTTTCCTGTGTAGCGGTTATTATGGTGTGAAGATATTCCACATCATTTTTAAATACTTCTATGAATTCCACAATTCCTCTGTTACCAACATTAAAAGCCCCATTTAATGAAAACACTCTCGGGTCGTCCTCTGAGTATATATCCATCTTGGAGATATCTACTGAGCCCGTGAGGATTGAAGTATCCTGGTTGTTCGGATCCACCGGAGGTACTACTCCTATTCCTTTTCTGGACCTGATGGAGAAGGGTGATGTTGCTACAGGAAAGTTTTCATATTCACCATTAAATTCATGGAGCAGCCTGTATTTGCATACAGGGCAGAGATCTCCTTCAATTTCAATTCCCAGTATCTCCTCAAACCTCTTCCTCAAATGCTTTGGTACAAGGTGCAAGGGCTCTTCATTCATAGGGCAATCCCCTAAAATGTATATAGGTTCTGAAGCTTCAAAGGCCTTCTTTAAAACCTCAACCAATGAGGACTTCCCTGCCCCCACCGGCCCCACAAGGTACAATACCTGTCTTGATTCCTCTCCCTTCATAGATGCCGAATAAAAGTAGTTGACGATCTTCATAAGCACCTTGTCAATACCAAAAAAGTCGTTTTTAAAGAAATTATATCTCTTAACGAGCTCATTACCATATATCTTTCTTATCCTGGGATTTTCCTCCGGCTTTAATACCTCAAAACCGTTTTGCATGATTATGTCATACATTCTCTTGTGGGACAGCTTTGCCACATCGGGATTTTCCTTGACCATATCCAGGTATTCCAAAAAAGTTCCCTCAAATTTGTATTTATTTTTGGATTCTCTATCTGTTTTAATAATATCCTTGAAACTCATGACAAGCCTCCAATAATTATTTGCTTATAAAAATATATGTTTAGACAAGCTTTCATAATGACAACAAATTTTTAAAATATATAATTTGAATATATAGCTGCAGAATTAAATTGTTATTGACAAGCTTCGCCGTTTATATTAAAATAAAGCAAAGTTAAATAATTAAATTCTGTGACGAGGAAGAGTAGCCTTGAAGTTTAGTTAAAGAGAGCCGGGGTCGGTGGAAGCCCGGTACGATAGCTCCCGGTGAATGGACCTCCTAGAAGTAGATCGAAATCCTTAATAAGGAAAGTAGTGGTTACCGGAAGCCAACCGTTATCATATGGATAGGATATATATGTATCTGAAAATGAGATGTACTTTTGTTAATTGTGTTTTAACATCAGTATAATTTAGGTGGCAACGCGGATTATACTCCGCCCTATTGATTAGGGCGGAGTTTTTATTTTACTTAAATTACAGGAGGTGAACCCTATGACCTGAAAGTCGGAATATCATTGGCAAAGCAGCGGTTTTTCAAATGTAAAAAATAATAATATTGAAGGAGTTGTTTTTAATGAATACAAGAAAACTGACATTATCAGCTATATTAATGGCCATAGGAGTTATACTGCACTATATAGTTCCTGGAATCGGAGATGGAATGAAGCCAGATGCATTTCTTTCAATGATGTTTATTGCGATTTTAATATGCGATGATTATAAGAGCACCCTTGCCATAGGATTTACAGCAGGTATTCTCACGGCGCTGACTACCACATTCCCCGGTGGACAGATCCCAAATATAATAGACAAGCTTATAACCTGCCAGATCGTTTTTGCAATAGCCACAATCACTAAAAAACTATATCAACAAGTCAGAATATTTATTATATCAATAATAGGAACCTTGGTAAGCGGTACAGTGTTTTTACTCTCTGCTCAATTAATAGTTGGATTGCCAAAAGGCCTTCCATTCTCATTCTTCTTCGAGACTGTCGTTCTTCCAACTGTAGTGTTAAACACGGTACTCGTTGTACTTGTATATAATATTGTAAATACCTCTTTAAAGAGAACATCTTTAAAATTCAATTAATAAAGGGTTTTAAGTACGAAACTTAACTTATACATGCGTCAAAATAGCGAATCTTCAACGGTTTTTCCGGATGTAAAATTTCAACGAATTAGAGTTCAATATTGAAGAAATTTTACATCCCGGATAAATTAAATTATAAATTCCCCATTTATCTATATACAAAGGAGTATCCTGCAGAGGATGCTCCTTTGTATATAGAACCCATTAAAAGTCTTACTAAGGATTTTTACGAAGTAAAATATCCATGTGCCGAGCGAAATATCCAATCTTCACGGATTTTTGCGAGAGCAGAATGTAATAGACTTTTTGGGTTCTATATATTTTCTCTTTTCATATAAAGAACATCCCCACCCAATCGACTTAAGATACCTTTACAATCCTTCTTTACTGTGACAAAATAATATTTATATATATTATATTATGGAGGAAGCATTACTATGAAGATTGCAATCATTGACGGCCAGGGGGCAGGGCTTGGTAAAACAATAATAAAAAAACTGAGAAAAGAATTGCAAGACGGCATTTATATCACTGCTCTGGGTACGAATCCTGCAGCTACCTCCAATATGGTCAAGGCCGGGGCAGATATGGGTATTACCGGTGAAAAGGCTATCTGTTCCTTCTGCAAAAATCAACAGGTTGCCGGCATAATAGGCCCTGTCGGAATCATATGCAGCGGGGCCTTGATCGGAGAAATCACTACAGACATATCCAAAGCCATCTTTGACTTGGAATGTACAATATATATTATTCCCCTGCAGAAACAAGGTATATATATACCCGGTAC
>JAUZPH010000264.1 GCA_030706065.1 Bacillota bacterium
GGGCTTTATAAATACTAATCCATATGCTTTTTGAGTACTTCTACAAGGCCTTCATTAACTTTGCAGTTTCTAATGTCAAAGGACTGCATCACCACATCTATATCCTCTTCAGTCATTCCCTTGAACAGATTTGCGTATACCGGCTGGAGGAGTGCAGCAGCATATCCCGCCAGGGCCACCAGCTGAAGACAGGTATTATTGGTGCCATGGTCCAAGCCTGGATCTCCAACAATTTCTTCCATTAAGGCTGCGAGGCTGTCAACTTCCTTTTTTGCCGGTGAAATTACAAATCTTCCTGTGAAGTTCTCAGCACCAAGAAGATTCTTCTTTTCCTGAACCGGTGCTATAAGTTTCATATATGGTGATTCCGGGTCAAGGGTAACCCATCCCATGACGCCTACATCCTTGTAGGTCCAGGTTGTCCAGTGGGCCCCGTATTCTTCGAAAACGCTGAGTTGATCGTCCATGGCACTAAGCCTGTCCGGAATCTCATCCGCGGGGCAATTGTACTGGGCGCCGAATTCCCCGACCCACAGCGGCACATTGTATTTATCAGCATATTGGGTTCCCTCATGAGCTCTAAACTCCCTGTACTGGCGGCCTCTGTCCCAATATCCGTCTTCATCCAGCAAGTCAGCTTTATATTTGCCGAACTTGCCCGGATATTTTCCCGGTCCAAAGCCTGCAAGGATGTAATTATGACTGCTGTACACCAAATTGTCCGCCATCGGTGCCTCCAGGCCCTTAAAGAGCCTTGCATAGTTATCGCCTTCAATAAATATGATATGTTCCGGGTCAGCGGACCTTATTTCCTTCACCAGCCTTGAATAAAGCCTGTTCATGGCTTCCCAGTTGGAGGAATAGTTTTCGTAGGCATTGAAAGGATAGTCCCCGTCCGCTGTATTCGTACAGGGCTCGTTCATTATATTATAACCTGCAACTGCTGCCCGTCCTTTGTAGCGTCCCGCAATTTCCTTCCATAATGCCACCGTTCTGTCCTGATAGTAGCCTTCACTCCACAGGAGGCTGATTCCCCTGTCATTGTCGCTGTGCCAGTGGGAATTCTGCCAGCCGGGCACCGCATGGAGGTCGAGAATAACATATAAATCGTTGTCCTCGCACCACTGGATAACCTTGTCTAATCTTTCAAACCCCTTTGCCTTGTACTTGAAGGGCTCTCTGTCATCCTCGAAATGGCGGTAGTTCAGCGGCAGCCTTACAGCATTTGCTCCGCACTGCCTTATAAATTTTATATCGCCTTCATTAAAGAAATAATCCAGCATACGTTCAAATAGAAATTCGGCCTTTTCTTCTCCCAGAACCTTTGCAACAGCTGCTCTTATTCCATGCTCCGTGCCTGGAAAGCCGTCAATAAAATTCTCCAGGTTCATCCAACCGCCTATGCAGGTTCCTCTCAGACGTACCTTCCTGCCTGAGGAATCAATAATCTCTTTTCCTCTTGTCTGAAGAATATCCATTTTCCCTTCCTCCTTTTTACCGGTTTAAGATTCTTTTTCTGTGGTTCCTATATTTAATATCCGGCGCCCTTCATAGCAGAAAGGGCATTTTCCGTATACCTCTTCAGAATGCCTTTTCTATTGTCCAATTTTCGCGGCACCCAGGCTGCTTTCCTTTTTGAAAATGCCTCTTCTATTTCAGGCTCCTCACATTTTACTCCCTTTATCCCTATGACCTTCAGGCTTCTGCTTGGGATGTCAAGCTCGATCAGGTCACCATCTTCAATGAGGGCAATTGGCCCTCCAACCGCAGCCTCCGGTGAAATATGCCCGACACAAGGCCCTCTGGTAGCTCCGGAAAAACGCCCGTCGGTGAGCAGCACTGTAGAACCGTTCAACCTTTCGTCGCAGACGATAGCCTCCGTTGTCATCAGCATTTCCGGCATTCCCGACCCCCTTGGGCCCTCATATCTTATTATGAGTACAGAACCCGGCTCCACCCTTTCTTCAACTACTGCCTTATAGCATTCTTCCTCGGAATCAAAGACCCTTGCCTCTCCCACATGGTAAAGCATGTCCCTTCCTACCGCTGCATATTTTATTACTGCACCTTCCGGTGCAATATTTCCTTTCAAAACAGCTATGGACCCCATCTCCTCTGTTTCTTCCACAGGCCTTATAACATCCTCTCTCTTGAGGTTGTAGTTAAAGAGATAGCCTTTATTCCTTTCGAAGAAGCCGTCCTCCTTCATAGCCCTGAGGTTTTCCCTCAAGGTTGTACCTGTAACCGTAAGGACATCAAGGTCCAGGTGGTCTTTGAGAAGCCACTGAACCATAGGTATTCCTCCTGCAAACCAGAAGGCTTCCGTAGGATACTTGCCGGATGGATATATGTTGCCTATATGAGGTATTTTCCTGTTCAGCTCATCGAAAGCCTCCGGCTTGAGGTCAAAGCCCATTTCCCGGGCAATGGAAGGAAGATGAATAGTTGCATTTGTAGATCCTCCGATGGCCGCATGGATTTTTATGGCGTTATAATATGCTTCAGGTGTAAGTATCTTCAATACACTGATTCCCTTTTCAACCAGCTTCATTATCTGCCTTCCGGCACTCCTTGCCATGGATAGTATGTCCCTCATGGTCGCCGGTACAAGGGCACCTCCCGGAAGAGCAAGCCCTAGCGCCTCCGCCATACACTGCATTGTACTGGCTGTTCCAAGAAATTGGCAGGCTCCTACTGAAGGACATCCGGTAAGCTTGAAATTTCTGACCTCTTCCGGTAAGATTTTATCCTTCTTCTTCTCTCTCAGGGAAATGTCCCCTGCCTTTATGGAAGTGGACATGTATGGTGCAGGCCTCATGCTGCCGCCGGGTACGAATATTGTTGGAATATCCAGCCTGGCCGCCGCCTTAAGATGGGCAGGAATCGCCTTATCACAGGAGGATATGAGTATCATGCCGTCCCAGGACACAAAGGAACCGTGAATCTCCACCATATCCGTTATTGCCTCTCTGGACGCCAGCACATAGTTCATTCCGTTATGTCCCTGAGCGCAGCCGTCACAGATGTCTGTTACATGATACTGGGCCGGCCTTCCCTGACATTCAAACACACCGATGCCTGCCTGCTTTGTAAGCTCCAGCAGGTGGCTGCTGCCGGGATGGCTCTCTCCGTAGACATCATCAATGAGTATCTGAGGCTTTTTTATGTCCTCTTCATCCCAATCCATGCCCATTTGAAGAGCATCAAACTGGGACCACAGCCTTCTTTCGCCGCTGCTTTTCTGGCAATTACAATTTTGAGCCATATTCAGATTCTCCTTCCCTTATATCACTTCAGCCTTTTTAAGGATTTCCCGCACCTTTTCCACCTGTTCCTGGCTGCAACCTGCAAAAGGCTTCCTTGGATCGGCGCTGATGCCCGGTACCAGCATCGAAACTGCAGTTTTAATGGAAGATACGAAAGGCTGAGAAATATCATAAAGGTTCATCAGTATATTTATCTTCTTTTGGGCTTCATCGGCCGTCTGAAGGTCGTTTTTCTCAAAGGCTTTGTAGAAATTCACGAATAACTCAGGTGCAATATTTGTGAGTCCGGTGATTATTCCGCTGCCCCCTGCCAGGAGATTCGGTATGAAATACTCGTCAAAGCCTGAAAAAATTGAGAATTCCTTTATATCAGCCTTCACTTCGGCTATCACCTTTCTTGTATGGCTAATATTGTCCACGGTATCCTTTATTCCTACAATATTGCCGAAGTCTCTGGCCAACCTGTGAATAAGCTGAGGACTCAGGTTTACCGAGGTTCTGTCCGGGAAATTATAAAGAAGGATTGGCATCTTTACACTTGATGCTGCCTCTGCATAGTATCTGTATATACTCTCATCATCAAGGTTGAAGTAGTAGGGAGATATAAGTACTGCTGCATCCGCCCCTTCACTCTCCGCATACTGGGTGAGAGAGATAACCTCGTCCATTACTGTGCCGCCGGTACCGATGAGCACCTTTGCCCGTTTATCTACTGTTTTCACGGCAAAGGTAATAAATTTAAGCTTTTCTTCCAAGGATAATGAAAAGAATTCGCCAATACTGCCCAGAAAGAGTATGCCATCAACCCCCGCCTTGATCAGTCTTTCAATAACTCTTGCATTGCCTTTGTAATCTATTTCTCCGGCTTCATTAAAAATTGTTACAATCGGTGTAAAAACGCCTTTTAACATATAATCACCTGCCAACACTATATTTTTACAATATTATTTTATAATATAGGAATATATACTTCTGCCCTCGAGAACTCTCTCAAAGCTCTCCCCGTTTATATTCAGCCTTACTGCCTTTCTCTCTTCATCAAAGTTCCCTGTCAGGAATACGATGCTCCCATCCGGATTTTTAAAGGCTATCATACTGCCTTCATATTCTCCGCAGGCCTTTATTCTCCTTGCCCCAGGCATCACAGAATGGCTGAAATGCTTCATAACATAGAATTCGGGATTATATATAACTTCATTTTTCTCCCTGTCTACAGTAATCATGGAGTTCTGCATCCAGTTCCAGGTGCTGAAGCCTGTCTCGTTTAAAACCATATTCCAGTAGCAGTAGTTCACGCAGCCATTTTCCATGTACATTACCACATCCTTGAATATCTCCTCTGCCTCATCCCAGGCATTTCTTCCGTTATGGCAGGGCGATTCTGTATGGAGATGCTTTATAGCAGAATGCTTTGAATAGGAATCACCTACTGTATCTGCAGAAGAATACTGGTAGGCTATTCCTTTGACGAACTGCATTAATACAGGGTCGTTTACAACAACATCGGCATAGCCCTTAACATTTCTGATGGTTCCTACCCATATCTCTGTCTTCAGAGGCTTCTTCTCGGTCTTCATTATTTCAGGTATCAGATACGCCCTTATAAATTTCTGCATGAGCTCTGCAGACATGGTGGAAGTCGGATATACATTTATAACATCTGTCTCATTCTGTACACAAAAACCGAGGATATCCACTCCCTCGTTCTTATATGCTTCAATATACTTTGCCAAATACTTTGCATATGCCCTTAAATTCTCGACAGTATCAATGAGTTCGCCGCCGGAACACATATCATCAGTTGTTTTCATCCAGTACGGCGGGCTCCATGGGCAGCTCCAGATTTTAAGGCCCGGATTTGTTTTTAAGCCTTCCTTAAGGTATGGAATTAAATTTTTCTTATCCCTCTCTATGGAGAAATTCTTCATTTCGAAATCATCCCTTACATCATTAAGGGAATATGCATCCAGTGCAAAGTCACTGGCCCCTATAGGAGTACGGCAGAGCGTAAAATTGCAGCCTTCTTCTGTGAAAAGTGCATCGAATATTTCCTTTCTCTTATCTTCGGTAAGACAGCTTATGGCTTCCCAGCCCAGTTCATTAAAAGCACCACCGAAGCCCATTACCTCCTGATATTCTTCTTCGGGGATAATATTAACCTGAGACAGACTTACAGCCTCTCCATGTTTCAACTCTTTCAGTGAACTGAACTCCAAATTGCTTATGCTTGTTTTCCAAGCTTCAATCTTTGACACCTTCACCACTCCTCAGTATTTTATTTTTACCTTCACAGGCATCGTTTTCATTAACCCTAATGATATCACTAAAGTTACAAAATGGACATGTAATTTATTATTGTTTTGAGGAATATTGCCGTGGGATATTCCATCTACAATAGATTCAAGAAC
>JAUZPH010000265.1 GCA_030706065.1 Bacillota bacterium
AGGGAAGGAACTGTGGAAATAGAGAGGGAGGAATAGAAATGTTTTTACACTTAGGTGAAAATGTAGTTGTACCCATAAAGGATGTCATCGGTATTTTTGATATGGAGACCTCAACTTACGGGTCGGATACGGCTCAGTTCTTGAGAGCTGCCGAGGAAGACGGCTTTGTGGAAAGGGTAACCCCTGAAAAGCCGAAGTCCTTTGTCATTGCCGAGGTAGATAAAAAAAGCAAGATTTATTTATCTCCCATATCATCGGTAACACTGAGCAAGAGAACAATTGTTAATTTTCAGGATTAATAAAAGTAATACTATATTTGCTGGTTTAAGAGGTATGCCTTCGTTTAAGCTGAAGGATAGCAGGCCGTGCGGTTTAATTACCGGCATTTAAAGCATACACTTAAAAAGGAAAACGAGGAGGATGTCCATGATAGAACAGGAGAAACAAGCGTATGACGAGAGTCAGATACAGGTCCTGGAGGGCTTGGAAGCTGTAAGAAAAAGGCCTGGAATGTATATCGGAAGTACCGGATCCAGAGGCCTGCATCACTTGGTTTATGAGATTGTTGACAATAGCATAGATGAGGCCCTGCAGGGGGTTTGCAAAAATATTAACGTAACAATTCATGTAGATAATTCCATTACCGTAGTAGATGACGGCAGGGGGATGCCCGTAGGCATACATCCAAAGATGGGGAAGCCCACGATAGAGGTTATTATGACGGTGCTCCATGCCGGCGGTAAATTCGGCGGCGGCGGATACAAGGTGTCAGGAGGACTTCATGGAGTTGGAGCATCCGTAGTTAATGCACTGTCCGAGATTTGCGAGGTTATCGTTACAAGAGAAGGCAGTATTTGGAAGCAGACCTTCAGCAGAGGACACGTAAAAAGTGACTTTGAAAAGATCGGGGAGGCTGAAGGCCATGGAACAACAGTGCATTTCAAGCCGGACGCCGAGATTTTCGAAGAACTCGAATATGACTATGATACTCTGGCACAGAGGCTTAGGGAACTGGCCTTTCTGAACAAGGGAATAAAAATAAACATAAAGGACGAGAGAATAGATAAAAAAGAGGAATTCTGTTACGAGGGCGGAATAAAATCCTTTGTGGCCTATCTCAACAGAAACAAGGAAAAGCTTCATGAGGAGCCCATCTATGTTGAAGGGCAGAAGGATGAATATATAGTTGAGGTTGCACTGCAGTACAATGATGGATATGTAGAAAATCTCTTCTCTTTTGCAAACAATATAGACACTGTCGAGGGAGGCACACATCTTGTAGGCTTTAAAGCAGCTCTTACAAGAGTGTTTAATGACTATGCCAAGAAATTTGGACACTTGAAGGAAAGTGATAAAAACCTTTCCGGTGAAGATATAAGAGAAGGACTTACCGCTGTTGTTTCCGTAAAACTTACGGATCCCCAGTTTGAGGGCCAAACAAAGACAAAACTCGGCAATACCGAGGTAAGAAGCATAGTTGACACTATAGCCGGAGATGGAATTTCAGTATTTCTTGAAGAAAATCCCGCAGTGGGAAAGATAATCATAGATAAGGCACTTCTGGCTGCCAGAGCAAGAGACGCTGCAAGAAAGGCAAGAGAGCTTACAAGAAAGTCTGTTTTGGAAAGAACTTCACTGCCGGGCAAGCTGGCTGATTGTTCTTCAAAGGACCCTGATGAGTGCGAAATATATCTCGTTGAGGGAGACTCCGCAGGCGGATCTGCAAAACAAGGCAGGAACAGAAGGTTCCAGGCTATCCTTCCTCTGAGAGGAAAGATAATGAATGTTGAAAAGCAGAGGCTTGATAAAATTTTGGGCTATCAGGAAATAAGGTCCATGATTACAGCCTTTGGAGCGGGCATCGGCAAGGATTTTGATGTAGAGAAAATAAGATATGACAGAATCATAATAATGACGGATGCAGACGTAGACGGTGCACATATAAGGACACTGCTGCTGACCTTCTTCTACAGGTATATGAAGGAGCTTGTGGAGAACGGCCATGTATATATCGCACAGCCTCCGCTGTATAAAATCAGCAAGAATAAGAAGGATTTCTATGCCTACAACGATAAGGAAAAAGATAAAGTTCTTGCGGATATTGGCGGACAGGACAATAACACAGTTATACAAAGGTACAAAGGCCTTGGTGAAATGGATGCAGGACAGTTATGGGAAACCACCATGGATCCGGAAAAGAGGACACTGCTTCAGGTAGCCGTTGAGGATGCCATGGCGGCAGATGAGATATTCACTATTCTCATGGGGGATAAGGTAGAACCCAGAAGAGAATTTATCACCGAGAATGCAAGGAAGGTTGTAAACCTTGATATTTAGGGATTAAAGAGGAGTGTATTGGATGAACAATGAAGGTAGAGTCTTACCTGTTGATATAAGGCATGAGATGAAGAAATGCTATATAGACTACGCAATGAGTGTTATAGTAGGCCGCGCTCTTCCCGACGTAAGAGATGGATTAAAGCCTGTACATAGAAGGATTCTTTTTTCTATGTATGAACTTGGACTTACTCCCGATAAACCATACAGAAAGTGTGCGAGAATAGTCGGAGACGTTCTGGGTAAATATCATCCACATGGAGATACGGCGGTTTATGATGCTCTCGTAAGGTTGGCACAGGATTTCTCCATAAGGAATACCCTGGTGGACGGACACGGTAATTTCGGTTCTGTTGACGGGGACTCCGCAGCTGCCATGAGATATACAGAGGCAAGATTAAGTAAAATTGCTATCGAAATGCTTAGGGATATAAATAAAAATACCGTTGACTTCACTCCGAACTTTGACGGTGAAGAAAAGGAGCCTGCAGTTATACCTTCAAGATTTCCAAATCTTTTGGTTAACGGTTCTTCCGGTATAGCAGTAGGTATGGCCACAAATATTCCTCCACACAACCTTGGGGAGGTAATAGACGGTGTGGTAATGCTCATAGATAACCCTGAGGTTTCAGTAAAGGAAATGATGACGGTTATAAAAGGTCCAGATTTCCCGACAGCGGGTATAATCAAGGGAACCTCCGGCATAAGGGAAGCCTATGAAACCGGAAGAGGAAGAGTTATTGTAAGGGCAAAGGCAGAGATAGAAGAGGAAAACGGAAGACAGAAGATCATAGTTACGGAAATACCGTATCAGGTTAACAAGGCAAAACTCGTTGAAGCTATTGCAGATTTGGTAAAGGATAAGAAGATTGTCGGCATTTCCGACTTAAGAGACGAATCCGACCGTGATGGTATGAGAATTGTCATAGAAATTAAGAGAGATGCCAATGCAAATGTTGTCTTGAATCAGCTTTACAAGCATACAAAGATGCAGGATACCTTCGGTATAATAATGATTGCCTTAGTTGGAAATGAACCGCTTACTTTAAATTTAAAAGAGATATTGGTTCATTATCTGGAATTTCAAAAGGAAGTTATAAGAAGAAGGACCCAGTTTGAACTGGATAGGGCAATGGCCAGGGCTCATATACTTGAAGGCTTGAAGATAGCCTTGGATCACATTGATGCGGTAATTAACCTCATTAGAGCCTCCAAGACTACAGAGGAAGCAAGAAGAGGACTCATGGACACCTTCTCGCTGTCTGAAAAACAGGCTCAGGCAATACTTGATATGAGATTGCAGAGGCTGACAGGCCTGGAGAGGGAAAAGATTGAGGAAGAGCTGGATGAACTTCACAAACTTATCGCCCATCTCAAGGATGTACTTGCAAATGAAGAGCTTGTTTTAAAAATTATAAAAGCAGAGCTTCTTGAAATTAGGGCAAGATATGCCGATGAGAGAAGAACAAAGATTGAGAAAGATGCTTTAGAGATTGATATAGAAGATCTGATTGAGGAGAAGGAAGTTGTTATAACCCTTACTCACTCAGGTTATATTAAGAGAATTGCTGCTGATACCTACAGTGCACAGAGAAGAGGCGGTAAGGGAATACAGGCTATGGCTACAAAAGAAGATGACTTTGTAGAGCATGTGTTTGTTGCCTCCACTCACAGTGACCTGTTGTTCTTTACAACCAGGGGGAGGGCATTCAGGCTTAAGGCATATGAGATTCCGGACGCAGGAAGAGCTGCAAAGGGAACAAATCTCGTTAACCTGATTCCTCTTGCATCGGATGAAAAGATACAGGCGGTACTCTCCATAAAGAAGAGCTATGAGGAAGGCTACCTCATCATGGCTACAAAGCAGGGCCTGATAAAGAAGACAGAGCTTAAGGAGTTTGAGTCCATAAGAAAGAACGGCTTGATTGCCATAAACTTAAGAGACGGTGATGAACTTCTCAAGGTCAAGGTTACCAGAGGCGATGCTGAAATAGTTATAATCACCCAGCAGGGCTATGCCATAAGGTTCAGTGAAAAGGACGTAAGGTCTATGGGAAGAACTGCCGCAGGTGTAAGGGCACTTACCTTGAGAGATGACGATATTGCAGTATCTATGGATATAGTAGTACCGGAACAGGAACTCCTTGTCGTATCCCAGAACGGCTTTGGAAAAAGGACTCCTATGAGCGAATATGGAGTCCAGACCAGAGGCGGAAAAGGATTAAAGACCTACAAGGTTGCAGAAAAGACCGGAGTACTTGTTGGGGCAAGAGTTGTAAAGGAAGGCGACGAACTGATGCTCATAAATAACAACGGCGTTGCCATAAGAATGAATGTTTCCGATATTTCCGTTACAAGCAGAAGTACTATGGGTGTAACTCTGATGAGAACCGGCGAAGAAGAGGAGATCGTGGCCCTGGCCAAGATAGCAAGCAATGAAGATATTGAAAAAGGTTCATCAGAAGAGGGAACCGTTGATGTGAAAGAGGAAAGTGCACTGGATGAAAATGCATTAACTGAAGAATTCTATGAAGATGAAGAATATGATGATATAGATGAAACAGATGATGCAGGAGATATTGACGAAGAATAAATAAAGTTTTTTTAAAGAAGCAGCTGAGCGGCTGCTTCTTTTTTTATCTAAATCTGAAAATTAGAAAACAGATAAAGTTTTTTTGTTTTTTCACCGGCATGTACCTGACTGCGGGACAAGCTATGCAGTAGAAATACTGATGGGCTTAGACAGCATGATAGAGCATTGACTGAGCTGTAGAGAGAAAAGTTATTTTAGTAGTCACCGGGAAAGAGCTCAGCGTTAAAAACCAACCTCCTCGCAGAGATCTGTCCCGATTATGAGAAGTAGATACGAGTTTTGTCCCGAATATGTATAATTTACTTTCGCTAGCTTATACTATAAAAAGGGTGATGAATCATCCGATAATGAATAGGATGACACCGATTACAAACAAAAACATACCCTGGTGTATCATTATATGAAACATGAAGGAAAAGCCAGGAAAAAGAAGATATAGTCGTATAGTTTTGTTATAATGGAAACCTCAAGGAATCTTCATTTAAATATTTTGATACAATATCACTTGTCGCTGCGGAAAACGCGGTGAGTAATCACAAAAGTTTTTTCGAAGAACAATTTAAAAAGTTGTTGACAAGAAAAAAATGATGTGATAAACTAATTAAGCTGTTATATGACAGCGGTTTTATATTTTGGTCTTTGAAAATTGAACAGAGGTTATTGATAAATTCTTTACAGAATAAATCATAGGTCAGCGATTCTTTTGACAAGCGAAAGCTTGTAAAAATTATTTAAGCG
>JAUZPH010000266.1 GCA_030706065.1 Bacillota bacterium
CGTATTACAGATGGAAATGCTGGGACACAGTTTCTTCGTATATGAAAATGCCGAAAGCGGTGATGTTAATGTGGTGTATAAAAGAAAGGACGGTAATTTTGGACTGATAGAACCGGAATTATAATAAGAGGACTTCCTGAAACTTCAGGAAGTCTTTTTTAAAGGGCTTTTATTGCTGAAAAGTTAAGAAGAATATTAATACTGTGGAAAGTTGAAATTATAAATGATAAAATGGTATAATATACAGTAACTGATTTTTTTAAAAGATTATAGAATTGTGAGGATGAAAGCATGGGAATATTAAATAAAATATTTGGGAGCTACAGCGAAAGAGAAGTAAAAAGAATCGTCCCGATAGTTGACAAAATCGATGCTATGGATGAGGAAATGCAAAAGCTATCGGATGACGAACTGAAAGCTAAAACCGTTGAATTCAAGAAGAGGCTTTCAGATGGAGAAACCTTGGAAGATATACTGCCGGAGGCCTTTGCCGTGGTGAGGGAAGCAGCAAGTAGAACACTGCAGCAAAAGCACTATAGAGAACAGTTAATTGGGGGTATTGTGCTTCATCAGGGAAGAATTTCCGAAATGAAGACTGGTGAAGGTAAAACCTTGGTGGCAACACTGCCGGCATATTTAAATGCTCTTACCGGAAAAGGAGTTCACATAGTTACCGTAAATGACTATCTGGCAAAGAGAGACAGGGATTGGATGGGCCAGATTCATGAATTCCTTGGATTAACTGTGGGAGTCATCGTTCATGATTTAAACCAGTCAGAAAGGCAGGCAGCATATAATTGTGACATAACCTATGGAACCAATAACGAATTTGGGTTCGATTACTTGAGAGACAACATGGTTATATACAAGGAAGAAAGAGTACAGAGAAAATTGAACTTCGCTATTGTGGACGAAGTTGACTCCATACTTATAGACGAAGCAAGAACTCCTCTTATAATATCCGGCGAAGGTGAGAAGTCTACAGATTTCTATAAGGTGGCTGACTTCTTTGTTAAAACTCTTAAGAAGGAAGTAGACTTTACCCTGGACGAAAAGACAAACTCTGCCATACTTACAGACGAAGGCGTAGAGAAGGCTGAAAAGTTCTTTAGAATAGACAATTATGCGGATCCATCCCATATGGAGATGCAGCACCATGTAGCTCAGGCCCTGAAGGGAAATTATCTTATGAAAAAAGATAAGGACTATATGGTAAAGGATGGAGAAGTTATCATCGTTGATGAATTTACCGGAAGACTTATGGAAGGAAGAAGGTACAGCGACGGGCTTCATCAGGCTATAGAGGCAAAGGAAGGGGTTAACGTACAGAGGGAATCCAGAACCCTTGCAACTATAACCTTCCAGAATTATTTTAGAATGTTTACAAAACTCTCCGGTATGACAGGTACTGCTCTTACGGAAGAAAATGAATTCAGGGAGATATATGGACTCGACGTTATAGTTGTTCCTACACACAGGTCAATAGCAAGAATGGACCATCCTGATGTAGTATATAAGACCGAAAAGGGAAAGTTTGAAGCAATCGTAGAGGAGATCGTTGAAACCCATGAAAAAGGCCAGCCGGTTTTGGTCGGAACCGTAAGCATAGAGAAGTCAGAAGTGCTTTCTCATCTGTTAAAGAAGAGAGGAATCCCCCATCAGGTATTGAATGCCAAGTACCATGAGATGGAAGCAGAAATCGTATCCCATGCCGGCGAGTTCGGAATGGTTACTATCGCTACCAATATGGCAGGCCGTGGTACGGATATTAAATTGGGAGAAGGCGTTGTTGAAGTTGGCGGCCTTAAGATAATAGGTACTGAAAGACATGAATCAAGGCGTATTGATAACCAGCTTAGAGGACGTTCAGGCCGTCAGGGAGACCCGGGAAGCTCAAGGTTCTACATATCTCTTGAAGACGACCTTATGAGAATATTCGGTTCCGAGAGGCTGCAGTCCATAGTAGAAAGACTGGGACTCAAAGACGATGAAGCTATTGAAAGCAGAATGGTATCTTCCGCTATTGAAAATGCCCAGAAGAAGGTAGAAGGAAACAACTTTGACATAAGAAAGACCTTGCTCGGTTATGACGATGTAATGAACCAGCAGAGGGAGATCATCTATAAGCAGAGGGCTGCAGTTCTTGAAGGAACTGATGTTAAGGATCAGGTCATTGATATGATTGATGAAGTGATAGCTACTGCAGTGGATTCTCACTTGACTGGACTAGAAGATGAGATTCAAGAGGATGCTGAAAAACTTGTCCAATATTTAGAGGATTTATGTATGCCTCATGGTATGTTGAATGCTGAGGAACTTGCCGGATTATCCAACGATGAGATAAAGGAAAAGGCTCAGGAACTCGCCAATGATATTTATTCTGAAAAAGAAGAGGGTTTCGGCTCTGAGGCCTTAAGAGAGATTGAAAGAGTAATCCTTCTGAGGGTTGTTGATACAAAGTGGATGGATCATATTGACAATATGGACCACTTAAAGCAGGGCATGGGGCTGAGGGCCTACAAGCAGCAGGACCCTGTTCAGGCTTACCAGTTTGAAGGAAGCGAAATGTTCAACGAGATGATATACAATATAAAAACCGATACTGTAAGATATCTGTATAGAGTGCAGATGGAGAAGGCTCCCGAAAGAGAAAGGGTTGCCAAGGAAACCGGCACCAGTGCGGATGATTCCTTGAAAAAGGAACCGGTTAAGAAGGAAAAGAAAGTAGGCAGAAATGATCCATGTCCATGCGGCAGTGGAAAGAAATATAAGAATTGCTGCGGAAGACTGGCATAATGAGGGGTGAATAAGATGTTGCTTCAATTGGAAGAGGCGTTGATTAATGTAAAGGCTTTAAAGGTGACATTGGATGAAATGAGGGCTTCTCTTTGACCTAGCAGGTCTGGAGAAGAGAATTCTGGAGTTGGATGCCCATATGCAGCAGCCTGGTTTTTGGAATGATATTTCAAGGGCTCAGGAAATTACTGTAGAGAGCAAAAGGCTTAAGGACAAAATAGAAAGGTTTAATGGGGTATATAGGCGGGCTGAGGATATTGAAGTGTTGATTGAGCTTATCAACGAATCCGATGATGAGGATTCCGCAGCTGAAGTTATGGATGAGTTAAAGAGCGTGTCCGAAGAGATTGAAAGGTTCAGAATAGAGATACTGCTGTCGGGGGAGTATGACAGAAACAATGCCATTCTCACCCTTCATGCCGGCGTAGGCGGTACGGATGCCCAGGATTGGACCGAGATGCTGCTGAGAATGTATACAAGATGGTGTGACAAAAAAGGGTACACCGTTGAAACTCTGGATTATCTTCCCGGGGATGAGGCGGGAATAAAGGGAGTTACACTGGCAGTAAAAGGTGAGTTCGCCTACGGATATCTAAAGGCGGAGAAAGGCATACACCGTCTCGTGAGGATATCTCCTTTCAATGCAAACGGGAAGAGACAGACCTCCTTTGCATCCATGGAAGTGCTTCCTGAGCTTACGGAAAGTCAGGATATAGATATCAGGCCGGAGGATTTGAGGGTTGATACCTTCCGTGCCGGGGGAGCAGGAGGACAGTATGTAAACAAGACTGAATCCGCTATAAGAATAACACATCTACCTACCGGAATCGTAGTGCAGTGTCAGAATGAAAGAAGCCAGCATTCCAACAAGGAAACGGCCATGAAGATGCTGAAGGCTAAGCTTATAGAACTGAAGGAAAGAGCCCATAAGGAGAAGATAGAAGACCTCTCCGGTGACCTGAAGGATATCGGATGGGGAAGCCAGATCAGATCCTACGTGTTCCAGCCCTACACCATGGTAAAGGACCACAGAACCGGTGCTGAGAATGGAAACGTGGGAGCGGTAATGGATGGAGATATTGATTTGTTCATAAATGAATATCTGAAGAAGAGCAGTAATGGAACTTTGGAATTATAAAATGTGGAGTGCTTTAGAAAGCACTCCGCATTGTTTGTAGGGAAACAACTTCAACTATTAGTTAAGTTTACGTAATGTTTCCCTATACATATTTAAAAATTAAACATGGCCTTTGCCGTTGTTGAAATTTGGAGGTAATTATGAAAAGTATTCAAGAGAGACTCTCTCAGGAATTAGGTATAACTTTAAAGCAGGTGGAAAGCGTAATTGAGCTTCTGGATGAAGGAAACACGGTACCATTTATCGCAAGATACAGGAAGGAAAGAACCGGTGGGCTTGATGATGAGGTGCTCAGAAAGTTTTTTGAGAGGATTACATACCTCAGGAGTCTTGAGGAAAGAAAGAGTGATGTCATAAGATTGATTGAGGAGCAGGGAAGGCTGACAGAGGAGATAAGACTGACTATAGTAAAGGCTGAAACTCTCACGGAAATTGAAGATATCTACAGGCCCTTCAGGCCGAAGAAGAGAACCAGGGCAACCATTGCGGAAGAGAAAGGCTTAAAGCCTTTGGCAGAAATTATTTTTTCCGGCGCCTTCAAAGAAGATATAAATGAAGCAGCTTCGAATTTCATCAATGAAGAAAAAGGAGTATCTTCAGTCAATGAAGCTCTTCAGGGAGCAATGGATATAATAAGCGAGATGATTTCCGATGAGGCGGAGTACAGAAAGTGGATAAGGGCAGTTGTTCATAGAGAAGGCCTGATAGAGACCAGCGGGGCCTCAAAAGAGCCAACGCCGTACGAAATGTATTATGACTATAAGGAAGCGGTAAGAAATATTCCTCCCCACAGAATACTTGCCATAAACAGAGGGGAAAAGGAAAAGATACTGAATGTTAAAATAACCATGAATGAAGATAAACTTATAGAATATCTGAGGCAGAGATGCTTAAAAGGCAATGGAATAACAGATAAGTATGTAGAAGAAAGCGTCAAGGACTCACTAAAGAGGCTTATATACCCTTCTATTGAAAGAGAAATAAGATCTGAACTCACGGAAAAAGGGGAGAATGGAGCCATTGATATCTTTAAGGCAAACCTCAAGGCGCTGCTCATGCAGTCACCTATTAAAGGGAAGGTGGTTATGGGGTATGACCCGGGCTTTAGAACAGGCTGCAAGATAGCGGTACTGGACGATACGGGAAAGTTCACAGACAAGGTCACCGTATATGCAACTGCTCCTCAGAACGATGTGGAGGGCTCTATAAGGAAACTGAAGGAGCTGGTATACAAATATAATGTTGATGTCATATCCCTGGGAAACGGAACGGCCAGCAGAGAGTCGGAGGAAGTCCTTGCAAGGCTTATCAAGGAAGTAAAAGAGGAGAAGGGAAAGGAACTGTACTATGTAGTTGTTTCGGAAGCAGGAGCTTCAGTCTATTCTGCCTCGGAGCTTGCAGCAAAGGAATATCCCGACCTGGATGTCACTGTGAGAGGAGCCATATCCATTGGAAGAAGGCTTCAGGACCCGCTGGCGGAGCTTGTAAAAATTGACCCTAAATCCATCGGTGTAGGG
Source organism: Bacillota bacterium (assembly GCA_030706065.1). GTDB lineage: Bacteria > Bacillota > Clostridia > Clostridiales > Clostridiaceae > JAEZDX01. The sequence continues at coordinate 5,452 of JAUZPH010000266.1, forward strand.
CAGTACCAGCATGATGTCACTCCAAAGAAGCTGGATGAGTCGCTTAAAGGTGTAGTTGAGGACTGTGTTAATAATGTGGGAGTAGACTTGAATATTGCAACCCCGTCTCTGTTATCTTACATATCCGGCGTAAATGCTTCAATTGCACAGAATATTGTAGGTTATAGAGAAGAAAATGGAAAATTTAAGAACAGAAAAGAGCTGCTGAAAGTCA
>JAUZPH010000267.1 GCA_030706065.1 Bacillota bacterium
AAGAAATCCCTAATTTTGCCGAATTTCCGGTGGTTTTCATTAAATATAGCCGTTTAAATCAATTTATATCAACTATTTCACGTTATTTCGCACTATTTACTGTTTGCATTATTTCTCTTCATTTTGCTCCTTGTTTTTCGACATTTTGTGATGACCAATTCAAACTTCATTTTTTATGTTCTTACTTTATATTTTAATACTATTAAATATCATATTCAACTGTTAAAATCTTCAACGTTATCATTAACCATAATAAAAGTTTTCTGATTTTGTTTACAAAACTTTTACAACTTAACTTTGCACCAACTCACCTTTAATTACGTATTAAAGCCTTAAATCAAATACAGCAATCTTCCAATTCTTCCACAAGCTGCCAGACGTATTCCTCAGTACTTTTTTTGTACCGGAGAAATAAATCCAAAAGGAGTGCCGCAATACTTATAAAAGTGGTTTTGCGGCACTCCTCCCTATTATGATTAAATATTTATCAATACTTTTCGCGAAACATTAATTATTAGTCATCAAAGAACCTTTAAAATATTCAATGGTCCTCTTCAGCCCCTCTTCCAGGCTCACCTCAGGACTCCAGCCGCATGCCATGTTGATTTTATCAAAGCTCATATAGCTGTTTCTGATATCTCCCTCACGGATTCCCTGATACTCAGGCTTTAATCCGCTGGCTGTCAGATTGTTAAACAAATGGAAAAGCTCATTTACAGAGACCTCTGTGTTAGTACAAACATTATATATTTCATTATCTAATGAACCCAGGGCCTGGATATTTGCCTTTGCTACATCTTCAACATATACAAAGTCTCTGGTTTGGTTCCCATCTCCAAAGATAACCGGCTGCTCCCTCATCAAAAACTTTTCCGAGAATATGGAAACAACCCCACCTTCTCCGCTGCTGTCCTGTCTTGGCCCGTAAACATTGGCGTACCTGAATATAGTATATTTTAAACCATACAATTCATTATATACCTTTAAATAATGCTCCACCGTATGCTTTGACACACCATATCCGCTTATCATATCCAGCGGATGTTCCTCATCTATCGGAAGATACTTCGGCTCGCCGAAAATGGCAGCCGATGCAGGATATATTACTTTCTCAACTCCAAATTTCCGGCAGGCTTCCAGGAGGTTTATGGAGCCAAGTATATTGATATCAGCGTCCAGAATAGGATTGCCGACTGATACGGGCACCTTTATCTGGGCTGCATGATGACAGAGCACCTCCGGCTTGAATTCTTCAAATATATCTTCTATATCTTTGCTCCTTATGTCGGCAATATACAGCTTCGCCCCGGCATCCACATTCAATCTGCTTCCGTGGCTCAGGTTATCAATAACTGCCACACTATGGCCTTCTTTAAGAAGCGCATCTACTATATGAGAACCGATAAAACCGGCTCCTCCCGTTACAATTATTCTCAATTCAATCTCTCCTTCATATCTTACAGCACAAGCGGTATACTAAACCTTTGAAGGCTTTCAATAGCACTGCACAGCAATAAATCCGAATATACCAAATATATTATATCAAAACATTTTACTATATACAAATAACATCCAACAAAATAATAAAAGTAAAGAGGACTTCTGCCTATCTGTTCAGGCATGCTTGCTGCTATCAATTGTATTTGCCAATATACCAATTAGAGACACTACTGAGGAATTTCTATAGAGGATTATACGAAAAAAAGCCTGCAGTTGCAGGCTTTAACTTTATTTATTAAAATAATCATTTATGGTGTTTGCAATAAGTTCGGCAGCTTTCCATTGTTCATTGGAATCTGCAGCCTTTATCGCATCTCCCTTATTGGTTATAAAGCCTAACTCCAGAAGAACAGAAGGCATATTAGTGTTTCTGGTAACGAAAAGGTTATGATCCAGGCTTCCCCTGTTTACATATCCCAGAGCTGCGGCCTTACTTGCAAGAACATTAGCAAAATCCCGGCTTATTAAGGCGGCCTGACAAGGAGTAGTGTCATAGGTTATATCATTTACTGTCACTGTGCCGCTGGTATCTATATTAGGCCTCCATGAACTCCAGTGAGTGCTTATCCCACTTGCAGAAGAGGATTCAGAAGCATCATGATGTATGCTTAGAAACAAATCTGCAGAAGCATTATTTGCTATGTCAACTCTTTCCTTCAAGCTTTCCTTCAGGTCATCATAGGCTACCTCGCCCTCTTTTCTTGTCATTACAACAGTAAACCCCAAGGCCTCCAGCTTTTGTTTAAGCTTGCTTACAACCTGCATGTTCAAATCTCTTTCCACATACCTTACACCGTTGATAACCGAGTAGGCACCGTCGTCACCACCATAATTATGCCCTGCATCCAGCACAATAATCCTGCCCTTCCTGAAATTGATGCTGTTTTCATAAGTCCTACTGTCTTTTCCGGTTGTAACTACCTTGATTGTATGTGTACCCGCAGGTGTTTTGGATAAATCCAACACATACTTGTATCCGCTGCTCTCGGTACCCACGTATTTCGGATATGTTTCCTTGATTTCCGGTGTAGGTAACCCGGTTTCGGCATCTCCCTGGTACTCACCATCCAGATATACTTTTACATCCTTTACACCTTCGAATTGGGCTGACCAGCCACTGACTTCCAGACTGGAAGCTGTACTAGACAGATGAACATCCGCCGAAGGCGTTTTGATTTCTCCTATAGGCCCGGTTTCTGTTTTTAGCTCGAAAGCAGCCTTCTGAGAAATACTGCTTCCATCATTGCCTACAGCCTCAACCTTGATTGTATGTGCTGAATAGGATATACCCTCTGTGCTCATTTCATATACATAACCGCTGTTTATACCGTCTCCATATCCGGGATATACCTTGTCCACATCCGGCCGTGATTGTCCTATTTGTGCATTGCCAATAATATTATCATCCAGATATATTCTCACTTCTTTGGTACCAGAGGCATTAAGTGCCCAGCCTCTGATTGTTATACTGTCAGCATCCATATATGTGTACTTGCATGGGTCGTCAATAAACATCATCGGTGGCTGCTTAATAATATTTATGTTCACGACTCCTTCAGACACTTTTGAATCCTTGCCTACCACAGAGACCTTAAGAATGTGTACTCCTGCCGAAATTGTTCTGGTATCCACTACATATTCATAGCCACTATTTTGTCCATCTCTGTAAACAGGAAACGCTGCTGCTACATCCTTTCTTAAACTGCCGTAATCTGCCTTACCCAGAAGCTTATTGTCAAGATAAATATTTACTTCTTTTACACCGGCTTCATTTATAGCCCAGCCTCTAACCTTAAAGCTGCTGCTTTTTATATTTTGAGATGATGGTTCGTCAATATTGAATTGCTGAGGCAGAGTAATTATTTCTATATTTGCTGTATTGGTTTGTTTGCTGTTATCATTTCCTATGGCTTCAACGGTAATTTTATGGATTCCGGCAGCTGCTGTTCCGCCCTTCAGCTCGAAGTAATAACCGGACTTGTTTCCGTTAATATATCCTGGGAAAGCTGCATTGACATCTTCCCTGGATATGCCCGTCTGAGCATCTCCAATATAATTATTATCCAGATATATCTTTACCTGCTTAATCCCTGCAGAATTTAACGCCCAGCCTCTTACAGCTATGCTGTCAGCATCCGAATACGTGTACTTGCTGGGATCATCAATAAACATCATCGGAGCTTGCTTTATAATATTTATATTCATGACTCCTTCAGACACTTTTGAATCATTGCCTACCACCGAAACCTTAAGACTGTGAACTCCGGCTGAAACTGTTCCGGTATCCACCACATATTCATAGCCGCTGTTTTGCCCATCCTTGTATGCCGGAAATGCATTGGCCACATCCTTCCTCAAGCTGCCATAATCAGCTTTGCCCAAAAGCTTATTGTCAAGATAAATATTTACTTCTTTTACACCTGCTTCATTTATAGCCCAACCTCTGACCTTGAAACTGCTGCTTTTTATATTTTGAGATGACGGTTCGTCAATATTGAATTGCTGAGGCAGAGTAATTATTTCTATATTTGTTGCAGTGGTTTGCTTGCTGCCATCATTTCCAATGGCTTCAACGGTAATTTTATGGATTCCGGCTGCTTTAATTCCCTGCTTGAGCTCGAAGGAATACCCGGACTTATTTCCGTTAACATATCCCGGGAAAACTGCGTTGACGTCTTCTCTTGATGTCCCTGTCTCGGCATCTCCGATATAATTGCTGTCCAGATATACCTTTACCTGCTTAATACCTGCAGAATTTAACGCCCAGCCTCTTACAACAATGCTACTATTCCTTCCAAACTTTCCATAAGGCTCATCTATGCACATGATGCCTGGAAGTTTTTTCGCTTCAACAACCTTTGCCAAGGTATATTTGCTTCCATCAACGCCTTCTCCTACTGTCTTAATAGTGTGAATGCCTGCGGTTAGCAGCCCGGCTTTTATGGTATATTGAAAGCCGCTTTTATCTCCATCGGGATATCCCGGAAAGGCGTTATCCACATCTTTTCTCGGCAGTCCATATATGGCGTTTTCTACATATACATCGTCTAAATAGATTTTAACACCTTTTACACCCCTTGAATTCAGCATCCATCCTCTGACATTTATATCTCCCGCGTAAGATGCCTTATCCGGTTCATCTAGATTTCCCATTGGTATCAGTTCTTTAACTTGTATGGCTGTAGATAAAATTTGAACACCGGAATCATTGCCTATAGCTTGTACCTTGATATTATGTTTGCCCGGACTTATACTTATCGCCTTTATCAAATATGTGAAACCGCTTTCATCACCATTCTTATATCCAGGAAAAGCCTTATCTACGTCAGGCCTAGGTTGTCCAATAACCGCTTTACCGGAAAGTTTTTCGTCAATAAAGACATCTACTTCCTTTATACCTGAGTCATCCAGCGCCCATCCGGTTACTGTTATATCCTTACCTGCTGCAAAAGTCCCATAAGGACTATCCAACCATGCTCTTTGAGGCAGTGCAGCATTTGCCTTTACAATCGGCAATACAAGAAAAAGCAGTAAACCAGATAAAATTACTTTTGTTACACTGTTTATTTTCAAATTCTCCCCCCCCTCCAATAAAATATTTTATCATTTTTATTACACTTCTTCAATAATACTATAAAATAATGCCACAGAAGCCACAAAAGGCAAAATAAAATTATATAGGCCATATCCTTATATAACTGCACTGCCTTCTTTATCCTGAACCGGCTGTTGATGGAAAAGTATCCCTAACTTCTAACATATAGCGTGCTTTGATAAAAAAGGCCAACCTCAAAAGTTGATATAACATCCGCTTTTGGGTCAGCCTTTTTTTACTTTACATAACCGACTTTTCCGAGGTACTCTTCCAATAATCCGATAAACTGTTCCATATCCCTGTAATCAATCTGGCCGATATTTGCGATTCTGAAGGTATTATGACTGGATATCTTACCCGGGTATATAGTAAAGCCTCTTTCAAACAAATAATCATGCATCTCGTCAAAACTATAACCCTCATACTCAGGCTCAACCACAGTAGTTATGAGCCTGGAGTGATTTTTGGGAGCTACCAGGTGCTTAAGGCCCAATCTGTCAAGCCCTGCCAGAAGCACATCGCAGGCCTTTACATATCTGTTATGCCTTGCTTCTATAGTTTC
>JAUZPH010000268.1 GCA_030706065.1 Bacillota bacterium
TGAGGTTTCAGTAACAGTATTTATTAGGTGAGTTACCTCGGAGGTTGACAAGTAGACATCGGAAACCATTTCGCCAAATTCCTTTACAACCTTTCCGGTTGTACTGGAGAGTTCATTGAGTTCTCCAATACTCCTTTCTTCAATGCTTACCGTTAAATCTCCCTGTTCAACAAGTTCCAGTTTCCCGATAATCCTTCTTATACCTTCCTGAAATCCACCTAACATAATATTTTGGATAATAATTGTAAAAATTGTTAATCCAAAAGTTATTGGCAGTACAACCTTTAAACTCCGCAGTGCACCAGAAGGATTCACAAGTAACATGATACAGGAAATGGTGACGGGAACAAAAACCAATAATAATTGAGCAAGGTTTACTATCATTCTAATTGAAAACCTTTTCATATTGAAAACACCCTTTACTTTTTAATTGGTTCGAACACTTTTATATACTTACTATATTCTTCACCATTTGGTAAATTCCTTCATCATTTTACAATAAAATCTATTCTTCACATTCTTATATTCCTCTACTTTTTCGGCTTCCCAAAAAAATTAAGGGGTGCATATTTTCCAGAAATCCGCACCCCACTGGGTATCTATTTAGCATAGGACTTTCCAAACATTAAATCATACTGGATCAGATAATAGTTTTTAAGGATATCATCCTGCATCAGCTGATTTTTATACTGCAGATTGTTGCTGAGATAAGGGTATTTTGCTTCTACTGTTTTGAGGTAATTAAAATAGCCCGGATAGTTTACACCGGAATCCTGAAGTATTTCCAAAGCAAGCATACTGGGGGACATCGGCGGGTCCAGTTTCGGCAGTTCCTTAAAACTTGCCCACCGAACTACAGGAGTTTCATACATCTTTATGCTGCTCTCAACACTAGTTCCTGGAGCTAAATATCCTGTTTTATAATAAATATCAAGATTATCAAGAGGATATCCCAAACGGGGAAGGTGATCACCAAATATATATACCAGGGTAGGCCTGCTGCTCTTTCCGGCAGCTTCGATAATCTTACCTATTTCCTTATCACCGTCATATATCCCTTGTGTATAGTTATTCAATATATCCATCTCCCGGGCATTGAGCTTGTCGGAGGCTGCTTTTATATCCGTATTGCTGTAACCCTTGGTAGCAGAATCATAGGAATCATGATTCTGTATGGATACTCCCATTATGAACTTTGGCTTGTCATCGGAAGTAGCATTTAGTGTTTCGATGATTTTATCCGCAAACTTGTCATCGGATACAAAATTCCCTTTCTTGTCGGCAGCATAATTGAAGCCGTTTATGTCGACGAACTTGTCAAAGCCCATATAATTGTAAACCTGGCTTCTTTTGTACATCTCCCCGGTATTGGGATGTATTGCAGTCGTCGTGTAGCCGTTATTCTTGAAAACCTGCGGAAGTGCCATAATATTGTGATCCACATATACATCGTAGGATATTATACCCTTGTTAAAAAAAAAGTTTGAAAAGCCCGTCAGCACCTCAAATTCTACATTTGCTGTTCCCCCTCCAAAAACCGGCGATACAAAAGTTGCATTCTGATACTTCTGCAAGTTGCTGTCGATTTGCTTGTTAAAGGTAACATTGGGCAGTTTCGAGGCATCCCAGAAGGATTCCTGCAAAATCACTACGACATTGGGCTGGGTGTCGGGCTTTGATGTACTTAGTTTTGCATTGGTAGATGCCACCACCGGCGCAGTGGAATTAACTATGGATTCAATCTTTTCCCTGCTGTAGTCCGCCGGCTTTACATTGAAATATTTATCAATGTTTTCCAGATACAAGGTATTTTCTACATATACCCCGTTGTCAAGGAATTCCTGTATACTGTCATCCCAGGAATCGCAGACATTTATTCTTGCATACCCGAATATATTCAACTGGTAAAGATTATAGCGCATAGCATATATTGCTATGACCAGCAGCACCAAGTGGGGACGGGGCTTAAGGAAAAGCAGTACCTTTCTTATGTTCTTTATAAATAAAACCGATACTACAAGCAATACCAGCGACAGAAGTAGGACGGTTTTTGTATTTACATATTCCTTAGAAATTATCAGGGCATCCTTAACCAAAAAAGTATCCCACAGATAAAAAGGTTCATTGAAGAATTTGACCTTTATAAAATTAGCCAGTACCAAAAACAGATTCAGCAATATCATCATTACACTGCCAAGCCTCACTCCAAGCAGAGCTGTAATGCAGCCAAACAACAGCAGTACGAAGAGCAGGTTATAGGCAAAGGATACGGACTTCACACACTCTGCCATGGCACTGATGCTGCCGCCCCTTATGACAAACTCAACTGCAGCAACCTGAAGGAAAACAAATGCAAATATGAGGAGACTGTCAATAATGCACTCCGACAGAGAAATAGTAAACCTGCGGAAGGTCCTGATTGTTTCAATTTCCGAAGTCTTTAAGTGGTTTTTCACCAGGGTATAAACCAGAACTCCAAACCCTGCAGCCAGTAAAGCTGCTGCTTCAGACAGCCCAGGTGCAAAAACTATCCTGTTTAGGCTGTATAAAACGGGAGTAAAAATTGTGAGTGTGACGCATACTGCCCTTAAGTTTATATTTGCAGTTTTTTTTGGTTTCATAAGTTCTGCATTCAACAGAAGATTTATACAGGAAAAGATCATCATCAAAAAGCTTACTACAATAATTGGAGAATATACAAAAATCGACTTGTTATTATACAGGTCATATATAAACCGAAGTTCTCTTGTACTGCCCTTTTCAAGCTCCAATGCAAAAATCATGACTATAACGGCAATAAATACGACTATTCCGATAATACTTACTGCCGTGGAAAAAGTCCCCTTTTTAATGCGTACGCTTTCCAGTTCAAACCCCAGAATATAAATGGGATAATATAAAAATATAAAGAGCGGCATTTTGATCAAATGAAATGGTACCAAAAAGGATACAGCGACAAGAAGTATGACTGCTGCAGGGAAATAGTACTTGAATCTGCTGAGCATCGGTGTAACACAGCTGTAAAGTATAAAGGATAGTAAAAACAGATTTATGGTAAAAATCCCGCTGCCGGAAAATAACTTTATAAAAATGATATTACCAAGCAGTACTGCGAAGCTTTCCCATCCTTTCAGACGAACCTTCCTGTAACCCAGATAAATAAATAAAAATGCATATAAAACCGAAAGTACTGCAGCTCCCCCAAGGCCTGCAGGGTTTGTGGCTTCATAAACCGCAAAAAAAGCAAATAGTGAGAAGAGTACTGAATCATATTTGCTTCGAAGAAACTGCATTATTGTTGTCAAAATAACTCCCCCTAACATGCTGTAACGTACTTTACGGGAAAGATGTAAAATCATTGAGTTCCTGAAAATCTCCGCTTATCCTGAATTTATAAGGCCTCCTCAATGTTAAACGCCTTCCTTTTACATATTTCAATTTTCAAGTAGTTATTATACCCCTATAAAAGATTGACTTCAACAAATTATGTGATACTCGTCCTTTTATAATAATTGAAAAATATGATGGAATGAGCTAAAATTAAACTCTGTACTATAAGTATTAATATTTTGCATATAGATGCGGAAATTTATATTTTAATTTATCGCCTGGTATGTAAAATTTCCTTTGAATGAGCAACAATAAAATCCGTGAAGATTGGATATTTTATTGTTGCAATATATGATGAAATTTTACATACGGAAAAATCGGTGAAGATTCGATATTTTCTCAGGCGAATACTAAAGGTTTAAACCTCCGCATCTGTAATACAGGTTAAAAGGAGAAAAGGACATGAAGCATTTTAAAATTGTCTGTACCGAAGAGTCTAAAAGGTACTTTTCTACCAATAGATGTATGCTTTCCCCGGAGGTTGCTGATTATACCGATGTGGCCGCAGCAGTACTTACGGATTCGGATATTGAGTTCATAGAGGACATAAATAACAGTAAATTTGGAATTCCGGTATTTATTGTTGCAGAGGATTTGGACAGACTGTCTGCCGGATTGAAGGAAAGGGCTTATCAGATTATAGAAAAAGACAGGGTGGATATAATTACTTTCAGCGGAGAGGTGGAAGCTGCCGCCCTCAGGTATGAAGAAGCGGTACTGCCGCCCTTCTTTAAAGCACTGAGCAGCTACGGAGAAAGAGGAAACCTGCAATTTGACTGTCCCGGACACCAGGGAGGCAGTTATTTCCGTAAGACTCCTGCCGGAAGGTATTTCTTCGATTTCTACGGAGAAAATGTTTTCCGGACAGACCTCTGCAACGCGGATGTTGCCCTTGGTGATCTGCTGATTCACGAAGGCCCTGCCAGAGAGGCTCAGGAATATGCTGCCAGGGTATACAATGCAGATAAAACCTACTTTGTTATGAATGGTACAAGTACCTCCAATACTGTTGCCATAAATGCCGTAGTTGCTCCAGGAGATTTGGTCCTGTTCGACAGAAATAACCATAAGTCTGTATATAACGCCGCTCTGATTCAGGCAGGCGGCAATGCGGTATATTTGGAGACCTCCCGTAATCCCTATGGCTTTATCGGAGGTATATACGGCTGCTGTTTCGATGAAGAGTATTTAAGAGAAGAGGCTGCAAAGGTGGACCCGGAAAGAGCTAAGGCTGCAAGGCCTTTCAGGCTGGCGGTTATCCAGCTCGGAACCTATGACGGAACTATCTATAATGCCCGCCAGGTAGTGGACAAAATAGGACACCTCTGCGATTACATCCTCTTTGATTCCGCTTGGGTAGGCTATGAGCAGTTTATTCCGATGATGAGGGATTGCTCTCCTCTGCTGCTGGATTTAAATGAAGAAGATCCGGGTATACTGGTGACCCAATCCGTTCACAAGCAGCAAGCCGGATTTTCCCAGGCCTCGCAGATTCATAAAAAAGACAAGCATCTTAAAGGACAGAAACGTTATGTAGATCATAAACGCCTCAATAATGCCTATAGGGTTTATGCTTCCACAAGCCCTTTCTATCCGTTATTTGCATCCCTTGATATCAACGCCAGGATACAGGAGGGAGAGGCCGGCAGGAGGCTGTGGGCGGAATGTATAGCCCTGGGCATAGAAGCCAGAAAAGCGGTTCTGCATAACTGTTCAATGTTCAAGCCCTTTATACCGCCGGTGGTAAGGGGACAGAGATGGGAAGAATATGCTACAGAGGTAATTGCAAATGACATCGAGTTCTTTAAGTTTGTGCCTGGGGAAAAGTGGCATTCCTTTGAAGGCTATGAGGATAATCAATACTTTGTTGACCCAAACAAGTTTATGCTTACAACGCCGGGAATTGATGCCGAAAGCGGCGAATACGAAAACTTCGGCATTCCAGCCGTCATACTTGCAAACTACTTAAGAGAAAACCGGATCATACCGGAGAAGAATGACCTGAATTCCATACTTTTTCTTCTAACTCCTGCGGAGACAACTGAGAAAATGGAGGCACTGGTATCGAAGCTCATACAATTTGAGAAGCTTATAAGCGCTGATGCGCCATTGAGCGTGGTACTGCCAAGCCTTTACAGTAGTAACGTTGACCGCTACAAGGGTTATACCATCAGAAGACTCTGTCAGGAAATGCATGACTTTTACAAGAGCCAGGATGCAAAAACTTACCAGAA
>JAUZPH010000269.1 GCA_030706065.1 Bacillota bacterium
AATCAGCTTTATCTGACTATGACCATAATCACCAGCTTGTACAGAACATCCACAATACCATAATTCTACAAGTAACTAAAAAACTCCTTCAAATAGCAACCAAATATTTATTTCTTTATTAAATATTGAGATTTGCTAGTGATGCCTGCCATTAAGCTTTGATTTAATCTCCCTCTCAACCCCGCCAAAAGTGTTAACTGCTTATTTCACCATTTGATTTAGTGATGTCGTTGTGTTTTATTGACAAAAAACTTGCATTTTATGTCAATTAGTTCTAGAATTTAGAGACATAAAGATGCATTAACATGTATCATTTCGATACAAATCCTTTACTCAAGGGTGTTAAGGAGGACTGTAAATGAAACTCGATCGTCTGTTAGGAATATTAACAATTCTGCTCCAGAATGAACGTATAACCTCACCAATCCTTGCGGAAAGGTTTGAAGTCAGCCCGCGAACCATCCGGCGTGACATTGACAGCCTTTGTCAGGCAGGTATTCCGATTGTGACACATCAGGGTGGTAAAGGAGGTATATCTATTGCCGAAGGATATAAGTTAGATAAAAGCCTGCTAACGGAAGAGGAACTTTCCAATATGATTGCGGCTTTGAAAGGACTTGGCACCGTATCGGAAAAAACACATATTGAACAGATGCTGAATAAACTCTCGCCTGATAAAAACAGCGTTGCGTCACTGCGGGAGAGTATTGTAATCAATCTTGCCTCCCATTACAAAGGCAGCCTCACCGCAAAAATTCAAGAGATTAAGGAGGCTATTCGTGAAAGCAGGCTTCTTGAGTTTGAGTATTATTCAGAAAAGGGACAGGAGCACCGCTCAATGGAACCATATTTCATAGCCTTTCAATGGGAAGCCTGGTATGCCTTCGGTCTCTGCCGGCTGCGCCACGACTGGCGGCTTTTCAAGCTTACACGGATGTGGGAGCTTAAGCTCAGCGATGAAACTTTCACGCCTCGTGAGATTCCACCTGAAAGGCGGGACTTAAATGAGCTGCTGACAGACCATTTGAAACTTGTTGCGCTGTTTGAGAAATCGGTAAAATATCAACTCGTCGAAACCTACGGGCCTGGCAGCTTCACCGAAACCGGCGGAAAGCTGCTGCTTGAAATTGGTTATACCAACAGAGAGTTTATACTGAAATGGCTGCTGGGTTTCGGTGATAAGGTAAAGGTTCTGCAGCCTGAGGATTTAGTTGAAGAAGTGCTCCGGACAGCAAAAAATATTGTTGCAAGCTATGAATGAACAGGACATACAGTTGTCCTCTTTTCGATGATATACTCTAAGAAAAAGGAGGTTATAAAGTATGGAAATTGTTAATAAAGCTGCAGATATGCTTGCAGAATGTGACGAAATAACTCTTGCCTCAATCAGTGAAGCCGGTTACCCCAGAATATGTGTAGTTTCAAAGATCAAGTCTGAGGGAATAAGGAAATTATGGGCTGCCACCGGGCTAAACTCTGTTAAGGTTAGGCATTTTAACCAAAATGACAAAGCCAGTGCCTGTTTTTACAAAGATGAGAACAGCGTCACTCTGATTGGCAGAGTATCTGTGATAGCGGACCCTGCTGTGAAGGCTGAGATGTGGATTGACTGGTTTATTGATCACTTTCAGGAAGGTGTTGAGGATCCTAATTACTGCATCCTCCAATTTGAAGCTGAGGAAGCTACTTTATGGATTGATAATGAATTTGTAACGGTGGGAGGCGGCGAGTTATGATCGATTCCCGCTGCGGCCTCCACTGCACCGGCTGCTCCTGGAAGGAATCCCATGGCTGCGGCGGTTGCATAACGACACAAGGACATCCCTTTCACGGCGAATGTCCCATTGCCATGTGCTGTCAGGCTAAAGGGTATACTCACTGCGGTGAATGTGACATCATACCCTGTGATAAGCTGTATGCCTATTCCTATCTTGATCCGGATCATGGAGACAAGCCACAGGGTGCCAGAGTGGCAACCTGCAGAAAATGGGCTGCCGACAGTGGCAGACAGGCATGGGGTAAAGTGCTGCTTACCTCTGCCGGCTTTGAACATATGGATGGCAGTCAAAAGACCAATGTAGTCAGCCGTTTCCTTGAAATTCTTGATAAACCGGCTGATACGGCAAAGGTACTGTTTATACCGACTGCCGCAATTTCTGACGAAGCAAAAGAAATGGCTGTAAAGTGCAAGGAGGAGCTTATCCGGATAGGTATACTTCCAGAAAACATGAGTATCCATGATATTGATGGAAGCTTGAACCTTGAAAACGCCATGAAGCATGATGTTATCTACTTTACCGGCGGTGATACCGAATACCTGATGGAGAAGATTAAGGCTGCCAAATTTGATTCCATAATTAAAAAGATGGTATACTCAAACAAGGTTTATGTTGGAGTCAGCGCCGGCAGCTTAATTGCCGCTCCAAACATCGGATGCCCCACTGACATAAAAACCGCAGGATTGGCACTGGTTCACGCATACCTGTCAGTACATCAGCCTGAAGGTACTCCCCCAAATGTGGATTCACCGCTGCCCCATATCCCCCTCACTGATAGTCAGGCGCTGGCAGTCAGCTGGAGTGGATATGGAATTATTGAAGACTAAGGCACTGTGACTATTTAAGCCAAACTAAAAAAGCCCTATTACGGGCTTTTTTGGGGCTTTTAAATACGAAACTCAAATTTTTACAAATACTTACTTTACAGAATATCTAGAACCTTGTTCTCCTTATAATTCAACAGTTCCTTCATAACATCAAATAATGTCCGTCCTTCTTCTCTCAGTTTTTCTGTATCAACTACATTCATCAGATTACCCTGGTTTAGTATAACTGCCTTACTCAAGAAGTTTTCTATCTCCTCAATAAAATGGGTTGCTATTATTATGATTTCATCCTCCATCATACTGCCTATCATCAGCTTTAGAAAATCCCTTCTTGTGAATATGTCATTGCCCAGAAAGGGTTCATCCATCAGAATATATTTAGCTCCTCTGCTGAAGCCGCAGGCAACCTCAAACTTTGCCTTTTGTCCCTTTGAAAAGGTGCCAAGCTTCTTATTCCGGCTAATTTTAAAATAATCAATAAGCTTGTTAAATCGGGCCTTGTTAAAGCTGCCTATCTGCATACAGAAGAACTCTTCATGTTCCTCCACGGTAAGATGAGGGAAAAAGCTGCCTTCCTCAGTAATAAAGCTCAATTTTTCATAGGTCTCTTCTGTAACAGGCCTTCCATCCACCAGTATTTCTCCAGCATTAAGAGTGTTAAGCTTTGCAATAGCCTTCAGCAAGGTGGTCTTGCCTGCTCCATTTTCCCCCAATATCCCTACTACCTCTCCTGGTGCTGCAGTAAAATTTATCTTTTCAAAAGCCATCCTACTTCCGAAGTATTTTGTTGCATTAATAACTTCAATCACTTAATCAGCTCCTCATTTAAGCTTAACATATACAAACTTCCTGTTTGGATAACTTTCATCAGCCTGTGGACCATCCTTTAGCTGCCAGATGTTATCGTCCTTTATATCTGTTGAAACGGTTCCG
The DNA here is from genome assembly GCA_030706065.1 of Bacillota bacterium. Classification (GTDB taxonomy): domain Bacteria; phylum Bacillota; class Clostridia; order Clostridiales; family Clostridiaceae; genus JAEZDX01. The sequence continues at coordinate 3,539 of JAUZPH010000269.1, forward strand.
GAGTACTTCAGATCACCCTTGCCGCTGTAGACATAAAGATCAAGGTAGGGATCAGGATCAGGCCGTAATTCCATAGAAGAGGTCTCAGGTTTATAGTTCTCTGAAAAAGCATAATTCACCAATATAAAGTACAGCATATCGTTTTTATAAATCATATCTTTTATGTCAGCTCCTCCGGCTGACCTCATATAAGAGTTCTCATCCAGTCTAATAGAACCTATCTGCGATATCCTTTCAGAGATATCGAATATATCCACAACCATACTATTATAAACATAGGTGCAAAGCATCATCTTGTTCCCACTGACAAAGATCCCTCTAGTATATATTTCGCCGCCGCCGTTAATGTCAAAGGGTGGAGTAATCTCCTTATAATCTGTAAACTCTTCATTCTTTGAATCATAGAGCCTTAAAACAACCTTTCCATTTTCAGTCAAAATAACACACAGCTTATTTTCAACTGCTGTCATACCTAATACATGAACCTTACCATCTTCAAGATCAAAGCTTGCGAGTTCCCTATAGCTTCCGGCATCCTCATTATTTTCCCAATCACTGCTGAACTTTGAAACTTCATATAATCCGCTTTTACCTCTGTCATTTTCATTTGTAGGTATCACGAAATACAGTTTATCTCCAACCACTGCCATCGTTTGAATATGATTTCCGCCGCTTTCATAAGTTGTCAGTGCCGATTGAAAGCTTACCGCCTTGCTTTTGCCTCCGTTTCGAGGAGACATTACTATACTTCCCTTAACTCCCGGATAAGATTTCGCTGGGCAGCTCACATTCATCTCATAAATATAATCCTCTGTAATTAAATCATTAAAGGCAAAATAAGAGCTATTAATATAATACTTATTTAAATTTTCATCATATGTGGAGTTATTATTGTAATACATTAGACTCTGCTTCACTTTACCACCTTTAATATTGAAATCCACTCCAAAGTAATTGTCCTGCAAAAGTCCGGCTATGTCCAGTCCCTTCAAAACACCTGTATCTCCGGAATTATTTACTATTTTAAATGTTAGCCTGCCGCTTTGGAAAACTAATGTAGAGATGCTTAGTGTCATAATAATTACAATAAATAGGGATATCCATAAGCCTGGTTGCTTTTTGAAAAATTTCTTCATATTACACCTCAATTATAGTATCAAACTGCTCTTAAGAGCTTTTACAGAGTACTGAATCATGTAAACAGTGCAGACAATAATAATGGCTGCGCAGAAGAGTGTCTTCCATATGGTCTGCTCATATAGAGGAAAAACAGAAATGAAATCTATGAAAATTATTATTAAGATAAAAACAGCACGAAATATTTTCCTGCTTCTCTCACAAATAACAGCAAAGTTAACTGCCGCACTTATAGAAACCAGGCATATAATACTCACACTTAAAGAGAAAGGGTCTAAGGGTAATATAATACGAAGAAAATCTGAGCGCAGAAATGCCAGTAACAAGGCATTATTCATTACGGGTATGTCTTCCGGTATGGTACTGTATACTACAAAATAACTAAAATAAATTCCAGCTATTTGAACTGCGGTGTAAAAAAGAATACTTAAAACAGAACAAGTAAACTTGCTGTAGAATAAATTATTTCTGCTGCCGGGCAGTGTCATCAAAGTGTATATTTCTCTGCTGCCAAAGAAATTGCAGTAAAAGTTGAAGATTAAAAGCGCCAGCAGTACTGCCAGAAACAAAAAAAATATTACCGGGTAACCCGCAGTTTTTAACAGGTCCTCAAATCTTAAATAGTAGTTTTTCCCGTTGGATATGGTTATGCAAAGTAAAATTATTTCCGTTAGAATCATTGAAAAACATAAAAACAGAAGCTTTTTGAGAACATTATTCAATTCAAAATTGATTAGATGAAATATTTTTTTCATTTCCTGCCCCCTTTTTATATGTATTACTCTCATGATACACACTAAGTCTCCTCCCAAAGCTCACTGATTAAATCAATGACATCCTTGAAGGAAAGCTTTATTTTCTTGGCGGTCCTGAGGAAATCTTTTACCTCATTTTCCGTAAGCTCCTTCCGGATTTTTACGAGATTGTCTCT
>JAUZPH010000027.1 GCA_030706065.1 Bacillota bacterium
ATAAAATGTGATGCGAAGCTACTTGAAAATGACATGTTAATAATGAAAAAGTAGACACCATATGGTATAAACCACTTCACTTCAGGCTAGAATTTAGCTGAGGTGAAGTGGTTTATGTTTTTGGAGGGCATGAAAAAGAGAATTGGAATCATAGTAGGTATAATCCTGGCCATTTTTTTTCTGCTGACAATAAGGACAGGATTCCTGACAGTCTTAAGAGGTAAGGACTTAAGTGTGATGACAGATAAGCAGTATAAAATTTATGAACCTATTGGTAATTTGAAATATATATTACAGGATAGAAACGGCAAGGAAATGCTGAAATATATTAATAAATATTATTTTGCCATTGATGTAGACAGTTATATAAAAAACAACAGGGGTACGGAGCTTACCAAGATAAAGTCTCTCATCTATACTCTGAGAAACTACAATAAGGACTACGATTTGACTGAACTTAAGCCTAATATGACCAGCAAACGGATATACTATGAGGTGGACCTAAACACCTATAACAAGTTGAAGGATATAGAGGATGTAAAAGGCGTCTACTGCTTTATGAAGAGCGAAGTAGATAAATCTGAAACCTGGAACTATGCAAATATATTGGTAAGCCCTGCAGATTCCAATAACAAAACCAAGCCTTCGGATTCACTTGAAGGATTTATCATGGAAAAGACCAGTGAGAACAAATTACCTCAAATTACTTTTGACCGGGATGTCAATGGCTTGATTACTGAAGAAAAGTATGTTGTCCCGGAAAATAATACAAATATCAGGTTGACTACCGATAAAGATATTGAAAACAAAATTAAGGATATTCTGAAAGAGGATAAGTGGAGCAAATATGAACAGGTAGGTGCAGTTCTTATGGAGGCGGAAACAGGAAAAATAACCGCCATGGTGCAGAAGGATGACAGCAAGCCTAACATATTATTGTGTTCCGCCACGGAAAATGGCTTCGAGCCAGGCTCCATTTTTAAAACCGTTGTGGAAGAGACTGCTCTGGAGACGGATAAAAATCTGTTTGACAAGAAGATAACCTGCAAGGAGGAAAAAAAGAGCCATGGGACTCTTGATATGGAAGAAGCATATATAAAGTCCTGCAATACCTATTTCAGTGAAATGGGGACAATACTCGGGTTCAAAAATATCTATACTATGGCGCGAAAACAGGGTATCTTTGACAAGGTGCTTAATTTCAGCGGCAGCTACGAAGCCATGGGTGATATACTGGCTCCCCGAAGCCTTGATCTGAAAAAGACCTTTGGAAAGGATTATGACATACTTAGAAATATCAGGCTTGATGATAGTCCCGAATCCATGCTGGGAATAGGGCAGAGTATGAGAATTACTCCTCTTCAGGCCTTAAATATAGTAAGTACTGTAGTAAATAACGGTACCTATGTAAAACCATATATTATTGATGCCCTGGTAGATAATGACGGCAGGGAACTGCAGAAGTTTGGTACGACAAAAACAGCGGCCTTTAAAAAATCTACGGCTGCTGTGGTAAAGAAAAACATGACAGAAGTTCTTAAGGACCCGGCAGGTACCGGGAAACAGGCTTATATATCCGGTATGGAATGCGGAGGAAAGACCGGAACAAACACCAGATTTGTACAGGAGAATGGTAAGATTCAGAAACAATCAGACGGCTGGTTTATCGGGTTTGTAAAATATAAAGGAAAATACTATACAGCGGTGGTTTATGTTCAGAATATTGATGTAAATGGTGAAGGCGGAGGTTCCACTGCAGCACCTGTATTCAAGGAAGTAGTCAATAGCGTCTTTCAATAAAATAGAGAAAACTTCAATATAAAAACTGATGGTTTCTCTATTTTATACCTACTAAAAATAAATTTTTTAAATGGAAACAAATCATATCCACCTGAATAATATATTAATAAGCACTATTAGGAGGAACATCCTGTGTTGTTTGTTAACTACCTGTTGGATATGTTTGGCAGTGTGACCTTTCTTACTGCATATATAACCAGTGGAAATTCCTTTCCTCAACCACTGGATGAAAAGGAAGAAGAGTATTATCTGATGAAGCTGAAAGAAGGAGATTTGTTAGCAAAAAGTATTCTTGTCGAAAGAAATCTGAGGTTGGTAGCACATATAGTGAAAAAGTATTCATATCCGGGAAAGGATATTGATGATTTGATTTCCATCGGTACAGTAGGACTAATAAAGGCCATAGATTCCTTCGACAGCAAAAAAGGTACGAGACTTGCTACTTATGCAGCCAGATGTATAGAAAATGAGATATTGATGCTTATTCGAAATAATAAGAAAATAAAGGGTGAAGTATATCTGCAGGATCCAATCGGAGTGGATAAAGAAGGAAATGAAATATCTTTGATGGATGTGTTAAGCAGTGATGAGGATTCTATCATTGAGATAGTTGAAAGCAAGATTCAGATTAAAAAATTATACAGCAAAATTAACAGCTGTCTTACAGAAAGAGAAAAAGTTATTATAGAGATGAGATATGGCCTCGGGGATGGCAATCAAAAGACCCAAAGGGAAATTGCAAAGCTCCTGGGTATCTCTCGGTCCTATGTATCAAGGATAGAAAAACGTTCTCTGAAGAAGCTTTATAAAGAGCTGAACGGCAAATATAAGGTTTAGGAAAGACTTTAATTGACAATTGACAGTGGACAATGGACAATTACTGATGTTTTTTCTCCGCAGGCTGCGAAAAAACTATAATTATAGAAATTCAGCATAGCTGAATTTCAACCTCCATTGTCAATTTTCAATTGTCCATTGTCAATTAAATCAACCAATTTATTTCAGTAAAATTTTCAAGTGCATATTTTAATGATATCATTGAGTTGTCTCATAAATCCGCAGGTCCCGGATTTATGGGACAGCTTAATTTAATTGGGTTTTTATTTTAAGCAACAATCCAATTAAAAAAATCGGAATGCTAAGCAAATTCTACTTATAATTTTGAAATTGTAAAAGGAATTTATAATGTTTTGTAGAATACTAATAAATGCAAAAATATTATACCTGCAAGATGTTTCCTTTATGAAATACGAGGGGGTCAATTATGTTATCTTTAAATGAACTATTAGAAATGACTTTAAATGCCGGTGCCTCAGACCTGCATCTAACCGTGGGAGTACCGCCGATAATGCGTGTAAACGGAAGGCTCATATCAATACAGGATACCAGGCTTATGCCTACGGATACAGAAATTTACGCCAGAGAAGTTTTGGAGCAGAGATATGACACCTATAATGCCGAGGGTGAAATAGATACATCTTATTCAATCGGAGGTGTAGGGAGATTCAGGGTTAACATATTCAAGCAGAGAAACAGTGATGCGATAGCTATCAGAGTGGTAGGGCTGAAAATTCCTACCCTGGCAGATTTGGGCTTCCCAAATGTACTCAGAGACCTGACAACCAAGCAGAGAGGGCTGGTGCTGGTTACAGGACCAACGGGCAGTGGTAAGAGTACAACTCTGGCAGCAATGATCAATGAGATAAATGCATCCCGTTCAGCACATATCATAACTTTGGAAGATCCTATAGAATACCTTCACAAACACAATAAGTCCGTGATTAACCAGAGAGAAATCGGAAGGGACAGTATAAGTTATGAAAGAGCTTTAAAGTCCATTTTGAGAGAAGATCCGGATGTTATACTTGTAGGAGAGATGAGAGATCTTGAAACTATTTCCATAGCCATTACTGCTGCGGAAACAGGCCATCTTGTACTTTCAACCCTGCATACCATTGGTGCCGCAAAGACCATCGATAGAATTGTAGACGTGTTCCCGCCCCATCAGCAGCAGCAGATAAAAATTCAGCTTGCTGCAGTTCTTCAAGGCATAGTTTCCCAGCAGCTGCTGCCAAGAAGTGACGGAGAAGGCAGAACAGCAGCTCTTGAGATTATGATAATCACTTCTGCAATTCAAAATCTCGTGAGAGAAGGTAAGACTCATCAGATAGAATCTTCCGTGCAAACCGGAAGCAAATACGGCATGAAGACTATGGATATGGCCATAGCAGAGCTTTACAAGAAAAAGACTATTTCCATGGAAACTGCACTGACCTACTGTATCGACAGGGAAATGATTCAAAGGCTTATGATGCTTTAAAATCAGCATTTGCAAACCTATTACAGTAAAAAAATATAAAGGTGATGCATAGGGCGCATCACCTTTATTTGCGCTTATTACTATCTTTCACAGTAATTTTTAATGTAAAGATTTTAAATACTTTCTATATTGTTTCATTTTTTTCTTTAAGATGGTAACAATATAGATGAAGTTATGACTCGAAAATTTGATTAAAAATCAAAAATAATATAGTAATTATAATGCGTTTGTGCTAAAATAACCTTGAATTAGGGGGGATTATTACATGCAGGTTTTAGATACTATATTTCGGATACTTGTCATGATTTTTACCAAAGGTTTATTGTTTATATCAGCATATTATCTTATATTATCTTTCTTCGGCCTAATTAAGTTCAAAAACCGTAAGGTAAGCGAACCGAAGAAGTCCTTCGCTCTGCTAGTTGCTGCGCATAATGAAGAGGCAGTTATTAAAGATATAGTCCACAGCCTTTATAGATTGGATTACCCTCGTGAATTATTTGACGTATTTGTTATAGCAGACAATTGTACAGACAATACTGCCGGTATTGCAAGAAACAATGGAGCACTGGTATATGAGAGAACCAACAAGGACAAGAGAGGCAAAGGCTATGCTCTTGAGTGGATGTTTGACAAGATTTTTAAGATGGAAAAGAAATATGATGCCGTTGTTATTTTTGATGCAGACAATCTGGTTTCAAAACAGTTTTTAAAGGAAATGAACAACAAACTATGTGAAGGCTTTGAGGTTGTACAGGGATTTCTGGACAGTAAGAATCCTGTGGATACATGGATTACCGGAAGCTATTCCATAGCTTTCTGGACTTCCAACAGACAGTTTCAGCTGGCAAGGAGCAATTTGAGGCTTTCCAGTCAGCTTGGCGGCACCGGCTTCTGTATAGCAACCGATACCTTGAAGGAATTAGGTTGGGGAGCTACCTGTCTGACAGAAGACCTGGAATTCAGCTGTAAGCTGGTTCTTAACGGAAAGAGAGTAGGCTGGGCCCATGACGCTGTTATTTACGATGAAAAGCCGCTGACCCTGTCCCAGTCTTGGTGGCAGAGAAAAAGATGGATGCAGGGTTTTGCTGATGTAGCTACAAGATATTTCTGGAAACTCATGAAGCGGGCTGTAACCAAATTTGATATAGTTGCTTTCGATTGTGCAATATACAGCATCCAGCCGCTGATAATCATAATTGCCGGTGTAGGTATGATTCTAAACTTTATTCAACAGGGTATGAATGCAACTTCAATACTGAGCAGTTTTGATCCCAGGACATTCTTCAGTTTCGATCTGATGAAAATAGCTATCATCTTTGCAGTAATGATGCAGTTTGTATATACGCCTTTCGTTCTGATATTGGAGAAAAAGCTTTCATGGAAAGTATTTTGGTACTATGTAATTTATCCGATTTACTCCATAACATGGCTGCCAATATCTATTATGGGTATTATCGACAAAGACAAGAAGGAATGGAATCACACTGTACATACGAGAAGTGTGAACATTAACGAACTTGAGAAGGCAAATTGAAAGGTGCTGTTGCACAACTAACTAAATAGTTAGCTGCGCAACAGCACTTTTCTTTTTGAAAAAATATAATATTTGATTAAAATTTAATGAAAAAATGGAGGAAATTTAATATTTGTGTTGAATATATAGTTTGTAGATATTTTATATCTTAAGGGACTGTGAATTTTATATAGCAGTTGTTACAGGGAGGGAAGGCTTTGATTAATGAACTACTGGTGGCATTTGATATTGGAGATTCAAGAATTAGTGCTGTAGTAGCAAAGGTTGACGATTTAAAGAACATGCAAATAGTTGCAGTTGCCTCCGTAGAGAATTATGGTATAAAGAAGTCTGTTGTAGTTAGTTTGGAAGGTGTAATTGAAGCTGTAAACCAGTGCAGGATCAAGCTGGAAAATCTTGTGGCTTCACCGATTGACGAGGCGTATTTAACCATACAGGGTGGTTTATGCGAAGTAGTGGATTCCAGGGGGAGTATTCAGTTATTCCCGGAGGGAAGAAAAGTTACAGCTCAGGATGTTGAAGAGGTAAAAAGTTCCTCTAAACTAATTTCACTTTCCGCCGATAAAGAAATTGTATGGATATCTCCTGTAAGGTATATTCTTGATAACTATGAGGACAAAAGAGAGCCTGTAGGAGTAAAAGGCAGGTTTGTAACTCTGGAATCAAAACTTTTTACCGCCAGTTCATCCTTGATAAACAGGATGAAGGAATGTATGGAAGCGGCGGGAATTAAGGTTCTGGGTTTTGTTCCTCAACCGGTCTCACTGATGAAGTTCATTGGTGAGGACAGTCAGGGGATAAATAGTACAGGAATAATAAATATCGGAGCTGAAACAATAGACTTGTCCATATACGAAAACGGCTGTATATGTTATACTAAACACATACCATTAGGTGGTAATAGTATAACCAGAGACTTATCAGCTTGTTTAAATGTATCCTTTGCAGATGCAGAGAAGATTAAGCTGCAGTATAGGAAGAATTTATATAAGAATGAAAGCAGCGAAAAAGATTCGGAAAAAGAGATTCAATTTTCCAGGTATAACAGCAGCATGATTGAGGAAGTCATCAACTCGAGAGTTGATGAACTGCTCACCTTTGCCCTGGAGGAGATAAATAACTGCAGGAATCTGCTGGCCTTAGACAGCATTTATATTACCGGAAACGGCATATTACATTATGAAGACAATATTGATTATTTCAGCAGAGAGTTGGGTAAGCCCATTATATCTGTAAAGGATAATCTCGGTGGGTCGGAAGATTCCATTTATTGTGTGCCGGCGGGTACGGTGAAAGCTGTTTTGGAAAGTTTGACAGTGGATAGTAAAAAGATGCAAGAGTTAAACTCTTCTGTAGAAAGTACCAACGGAAACAAGAGAAGTATTATATCTAAATTAAAGCACTATATTGAGGATTTTTTATAAAAGAGGAGGTATTATGTTGTTAGACTTTGATGTAGATGTACAACAATTTGCACAGATAAAGGTTATTGGATGCGGTGGCGGAGGTAATAACGCAGTAAACCGAATGATTCTGGAAGGCTTGAAAAATGTTGAGTTTATTGCTATAAATACAGATAAGCAGGCTCTTATGTTATCCCATGCTTCTCAGAAGATACAAATTGGGGACAAGCTTACCAAGGGCCTTGGCGCCGGTGCCAATCCTGAGGTTGGACAAAAGGCTGCCGAAGAGAGCAAAGAGGAAATTTCACAGGCAATAAAAGGCGCAGATATGGTATTTATAACCGCCGGTATGGGCGGCGGCACCGGAACCGGTGCAGCACCGGTAGTGGCAGAAATAGCCAAGTCCATGGGGATTCTGACGGTAGGAGTTGTTACCAAGCCCTTTCCCTTTGAAGGCAAGAAGAGAATGCTTCATGCCGAGATGGGAATCAAGAACCTGAGAGACAGAGTTGATACCCTTGTAACAATTCCAAATGAAAGATTACTTAACATGGTAGATAAGAGAACCACCCTAATAGATTCCTTCAGAATGGCAGATGATGTCTTAAAGCAAGGTGTACAGGGTATTTCAGATCTTATCACCATACCGGGGCTTGTTAATCTGGACTTTGCTGACGTAAGAACAGTAATGCTTGACAAGGGCCTTGCACATATGGGAGTAGGCAGAGCCAATGGAGATGACAGGGCTCAGGCCGCTGCAAAACAGGCAATCTCCAGCCCGCTGCTTGAGACATCAATAGTGGGAGCGACCGGTGTTCTATTAAATGTTACCGGTGGTTCGGATTTAGGTTTGCTTGAAATCAATGAAGCTGCTGAAATAGTTCAGCAGGCAGCAGACCCGGAAGCAAATATAATCTTCGGAGCCGTAATTGACGAGAATCTGAAGGATGAAATCAGAATAACCGTTATTGCTACGGGCTTTGAAAATGATAAGCAGGAACAAAAAAAGCTAAATTTTGATATCAAAAAAGAGGAAAAGAAACCTGTAGAGGAAGTTGCAGCAACGAGAGACTATAACGACAATGAGCTGGAGATACCTGCTTTCCTCAGAAAACAAAAGAGATAATACAAGTAGAACCGTGTTTAACAACATGGTTCTTTTTATTTTTTGAAGTTTAGTGTAGAAATATAACATAAAAAAATAACAGCCCTGAGGACAAATGCGACAAAATTTTAATATGGTGGGATATATAATGGTTTTAGAGAGTAAGGGGTTGGTGCTGATGGTTGTCTATGTTGACGTGTACATACTGGAGAACTTCATAGTTAATTATTTTTTAATGACGGTAACCACTCAGACGCTCTATATAAGGATCAACAATAAAAGAGCTGTTTTGTCCTCTGTTTTTGCAGCTTTTTACAGCTTGATTATTTTTGTCCCCAAGTTGCAATTTATGACTTCAATCCCGCTGAAGCTGCCGGTTGCCTTTCTTATCATTCAACTGGCCTATGGGAAGACTGAAATTATTCTAAAGCTGAAGGCTGCTGCCCTTTACATAGTATACACCTTTGTACTGGCCGGTATAATCATATTTTTGCAGTACAGGAACAGCAATAATCCGGCGGCAGGGCTTTTTATAGGCAACTTTACTTCCGGATCTCAGCTTACAGCACTTATGATAGTCTATATTATTCTATACAGGCTTGCATGCTATGTCATTGACAGAAGGAAGCTGAAGACTTATACATATCCCATTGAAATCATCACAAAGTCAGGCAGTGTTAAAGTACAAGCTTTACTGGACACCGGAAATGAGCTCAGGGAGCCGGTGACAAATCTGCCAGTGATAATTGTTGAGAAGGGGATAATATCCGGTTTGGATACGAACAAATTATGCAGAATATATATTCCCTACAAGGTTGTAAATGGCCAGGCTAATTTTCTTGAAGCCTTCAAGCCCGAGGTTGTAAAGGTAAGCCTGGATGAAAAACATTTTGAATATAAAAATGCAGTGATAGGCATCAGTGATGCAAAATTAAGCGAAGCCGGTGAATATCAAGCACTGCTATCTAGAGACATTATATGAGAGGTGGAGGTATTATTATGAAACTTTTATCACTATTAAATAAATTTGCTTTGAGATTAAAGATCTTATATAGGAGAGTATTCTATATAGGCGGCAACGATGCCCTGCCTCCACCGCTTTCAAAGGAAGAGGAGGATTCACTGGTTATAAGGCTTGTTGAAGGTGATGAGAGCGTCCGGTCCACCCTCATTGAGAGGAATTTAAGGCTGGTGGTGTACATTGCCAGAAAATTTGAAAATACCGGCGTAGGGGTAGAGGATCTGATTTCTGTCGGAACCATCGGCCTCATAAAAGCCGTGAATACCTTTGATCCCGACAAGAAGATAAAGCTTGCCACATATGCTTCAAGGTGTATAGAAAACGAAATACTGATGTATCTGAGAAGAAACAGCAAGGTAAAGGCAGAGATATCCTTTTATGAACCTCTGAACATCGATTGGGACGGCAATGAGCTGCTGCTGTCCGATATACTTGGTACTGAAAATGATATTGTTTATAATCTTATTGAAGATGAGATTGATAAGCAGCTGCTGGTACTTGCCATGAAAAAACTTAACGACAGGGAGAAGGAAATCGTGAGCCTGCGTTTTGGCCTCAGCGGCAGTGGAGAAAAGACTCAGAAGGAAGTGGCAGATATGCTGGGTATTTCTCAATCCTACATATCCAGGCTGGAGAAGAGAATAATCAAAAGATTGAAGAAAGAAATAAATAAAATGTTATAGTTTGTCTGTAGTATAAAACAAAGCTTCCGGGGAGATAATTTAAATGCAATTACTCTAAAGGGGCGATGACTGGATGATGATTAACAAGGTAGAAATATGCGGAGTAAATACTTCAAAGCTACCGGTGCTGAAGGAACCTGAGATGAGGGCACTGCTGGAGGAGATGAAAAAAGGCAATAAAAGTTCCAGAGAGAAATTCATAAAAGGCAACCTTAGGCTGGTATTGAGCGTTATACAGAGATTCAATAACCGAGGGGAGAATGTAGATGACCTCTTTCAGGTAGGCTGTATAGGACTTATGAAGGCAATAGACAATTTTGACCTGAGTCAGAATGTAAGGTTTTCGACCTACGCCGTACCGATGATTATTGGAGAAATAAGAAGATATTTAAGGGACAACAATTCCATAAGAGTCAGCCGTTCCTTGAGAGATATAGCATATAGAGCTCTTCAGGTAAGAGATAAGATGGTAAACGACAATAACAAGGAGCCTACAATTTCCCAGATTGCACGGGAACTAAAGGTGCCGCGGGAAGAAGTAGTTTTTGCACTGGATGCAATACAAGATCCGGTATCACTGTTTGAACCCATATATCATGACGGCGGTGATGCAATCTATGTTATGGATCAGATAAGTGACAATAAAAACATGGATGAAAGCTGGCTCGAGAATATTTCAATAAAAGAGGCAATGAAAAAGCTGAATGACAGGGAAAAATTAATCCTGACCCTGAGATTCTTTGACGGGCGGACTCAGATGGAGGTAGCAGACGAGATAGGAATTTCACAGGCCCAGGTGTCAAGACTTGAAAAAACAGCCCTGCGGCATATGAGAAAATATATATAAATTATACGCCATCCTTACATGGAAACATTACGAAAACTTAATTTATAGGCCGGCAAAATAGCGAATCTTCACCGCTATTTTGCCTGCCTATAAATTTTTAGTTGAAGTTGTTTCCATGGCAGGGATGGCTTTTAGTTTTTGCTATGTTATAGGGGTTTCAACTTGGATATTAACTTATACATGCTTAATATATAAACACTATAATTATTTAAGAATTTTATTGTTGCGATATATGATGAAATTTTCCATGCGGAAAAATCGGTGAAGATTCGATATTTTCTCAGTCGAATTATAATGGTTTAAATTTCCGCATCTCTACATATATTTAAATATAAAATCTTAGGGGGTAAAAAGATATGGAGATGAACATGCATTCCATCAACAATTTAAAGGTTATGGAAGTCATAGACATTAATACCGGAGCCAAGATCGGCTTTATTAAGGATATCAAGATAGATTGCGACGACTATAAAATCGAGGCATTACTGCTGCCCGGACAGCAGAAGAACAGCTGGTTCGGCAAGCAGGAGATGCTTGAAATACCCTGGGAGAGGGTAAAAAAGGTGGGCATCGATGTAATATTGGTGGATGTAGATAATACTGTTTCAAATGATTAGGGGCTGAAGTAGAGCATAGGCTGCCAAGGTGGAGTAATTTGTGTAGTTTGCCCGTTATTATGGTATAATGTAGGTATACATTATACAGAGAGGCGTGATAAATATGAAATGCCCATACTGTGGCTTTGAGGAAAGTAAGGTTATAGATTCCAGATCTACCGAGGATAACATGTCCATAAGGAGAAGAAGAGAATGCCTGCAGTGCAGCAAGAGATACACCACCTATGAAAAGATTGAAGATCTGCCTATCCTGGTTGTTAAAAAGGATTCCAGCAGAGAGTTTTTCGATAAGGGAAAAATTAAGAACGGGCTGATAAAGGCTTGTGAAAAAAGGCCGGTTTCCAGGGCACAGATTGAGTCCATCGCCGATGATGTGGAAAAGAGGATAAGCAACCAGATGCTGACTGAAGTCAAGTCAGAATACATAGGCGAGGTAATAATGGAAAATCTCAAGGACATAGATGAGATTGCATATGTGCGGTTTGCGTCGGTTTACCGCCAGTTTAAGGATGTCAACACCTTTATAGAGGAGATTAAGAAGCTTATGTCTGCCAAATAATCAAGAGGACGAACTGCAGGATGCTTATGTTAAGTTATTGTTAAATCAGGTTAAGAGTGTGTTTAGTAGGTTGTCTATATACATAAAAGTATGCAAAGATAGATATGAGGTAATTTAATGGATATATTAAGAAGTGATGGCCTGGAATACATAGGTTATAGAAATGGCAGAGCAGTTGCTGCATTTTTCACTGCGAACAATGATCTGGATTTCTTTATACAGGGAGCCAACTTTCAGGAGAATATAGACAGGGTGAAGGAAGTATTCAAATTGAAGGCAGTCGGCTATGGAAGACAGATACACAGCGATATTATAAATGTCTTTGATGGAACTGTTATTGATGGTGATGCCCTTGTAACGGATAAAACCGGTACTGCAGTAGGAATATTTACTGCGGATTGTGTTCCGTTGCTCCTCTATGACAAGGGTAAGGACGTCTGTGCGGCGGTGCACAGCGGGTGGAAGGGAACCTACGTCAGAATTACCTCAAAGACTATTACACTTATGAAGGAAAGGTTCGGCTCAAAGCCGGAAGATATTACTGTTTTTATTGGGCCTCACATTGGAGCCTGCTGTTATGAGGTTGGACAGGATTTAATCGACCTTTTCAGGTCGGACTCCCTTTACATGGGTTACCCGATAAATTCAGAGCGGCAGCTGGATTTGGAAATGTGTATAAGGGTGCAGTGCCTACATGAAGGAATCAGGGAGGAGAATATCAATTCTACCGGTTTATGTACTTACTGCTCAGGTGATAAAGAGGAAATCAGATTTCATTCATATAGAAGAGAGCGGGAGAAGAGCGGCAGAATGTTCTCGCTGGTTTACATTGAAGAATAAAAGGGAGGGAGCATATGGCAGAGGAAAAGATACTGGTAGTGGATGATGAAGACAACATATTGGAGCTTATGAGGTTTAATCTTGAAAATAAGGGCTACAAGGTTCTGACGGCCCAAAATGGCTTGGAGGCAGTAAGGATTGCGAAGACTGAAATTCCGCAGCTCGTGCTTCTTGATCTCATGCTTCCGGGAATGGACGGCTATGATGTCTGCAAGGAGATTAGAAGGGATAATAATATTTCAAATATGCCTATCATGATGATAACGGCAAAGGGTGAGGAATTAGACAAGATTTTGGGCCTGGAGCTCGGAGCAGATGACTATATAACAAAACCTTTTTCCATAAGGGAGCTAATGGCAAGGGTGAAGGCGGTTTTGAGGAGAACTGCAGTACAGCAGATAGACAAGGCATACAGGTTCGGGAACACTTCTGTAGACTTTGACAAGCACGAGGTTATGAAAAACGATGAGAAGGTTGAATTGACGCTGAAGGAGTTTGAACTGCTGGAGATACTTATAAAGAACAAAGGCAGGGTTATGACAAGAGATTTTCTGCTGGATAAGATATGGGGCTATGAATATATTGGAGAGAGCAGAACCGTTGATGTCCATATAAGGCATCTGAGGCAGAAGATTGAAGACGATGACAAGAACCCGCAGTATATAGAAACTATAAGAGGAATAGGTTATAGATTTAACTTTGGTGATTAATATGAAGAAAAAACTCATGTTTTTTGTACTTTCAACAGTTATCTTTTGCATTGTAATTATTGTATCCCTATATGTAATAATCTCAAATTATGAGTATACTCAAAATATCAAGGAAGAGCTGATGCTGAATAATAATATGATAATCAGCATAATGAAGGATTCAAACCTTAATTTATCTGTAGGCGAACTTCCCTTTACAACGGATTTGAAGAAGTATGACTACAGGCTCACAATTATTGACAGAGACGGAAAGGTTATCTATGACTCCATGACAAGCAGTGAGACCATGGAGAATCATAATACAAGGCCGGAAGTGATTGAAGCCCGTGAAAAGGGCGAAGGAAGCAGCATAAGGTTCAGCAACACTGTGAAAAAAAATATGATTTATGTTGCTGCAAAATTTGATGACAACTATGTAATAAGGAGCTCAAAGTCCATCGAGTTTGTAAGTGTAATTTATACAAAGTACTTCCAGTATTATTTGATAATTGTGGTAATAGTACTTGCCATGGCTGTGCTTATTTCCTCCAGGATGTCACAGGTAATAGTGAAGCCCATAAAAGATCTTCAGAATGTAACAACGAGAATTGCCCGGGGGGAAATCGATAAAAGGGTAAATATAAGTACGAGAGATGAAATAGGGCAGCTTGGGAAGACCTTTAATTATATGGCTGACAGGCTGCAGGAAACGCTGAAGGATTCCATAGAAAAGCAGAACAGGCTGGAGGCCATACTGAAGAGCATGGACAGCGGTGTTATTGCAGTGGACAGGAATAACAGGATAATGATGATCAACCCATCGGCAAAAAAGATCTTTGGGATAGAGAAAGATATTATCGGAAAGAGCTTCATAGAGCAGATAAGGGATTTTGAGCTGGAAAGCCTTCTTCACAGCGAGGAAGGGGCCTACAATGAAATCAAGATATTCTGGCCTACGGAAAAGGTACTTAGAATAAAAGTGGCGGATATTGTGAATGAATCTCAGCTCATTGGTACCGTAGCCGTTGTTCATGATATAACTGACATAAGAAGGCTTGAGAATATAAGATCAGAGTTCGTTGCCAATGTATCCCACGAGTTAAAGACACCTCTGACCTCCATAATGGGCTTTGCCGAAACCTTAAGAGATGTTGATGATGAAGAGAACAAGCAGAAGTTCCTGGATATAATCAATAACGAGGCGGAGCGTCTCACCAGGCTCATAAATGACATTTTGACCCTTTCGGACCTGGAAACACACAGGAAAGAAGTCAGTGAGGTTATAGATATAAATAACAGTATTTCAGAAGTTTATAACCTTATGAAGAATACAGCACAGGCTAAATCAATAAAGCTTGTACTTGAACCCGGAGAGGCCCAAAACCTGCATGGAAGCAGTGACAAATTCAAGCAGATGCTTATAAACCTTGTGGATAATGCCATCAAGTATTCTGAGAAAGGTGACAGTGTTGAGATTGGCAGCAGGACGGAAGAAGGCCAATGCGTCATATGGGTGCAGGATACCGGAACCGGTATACCAAAGGAGCATATACCGAGGCTCTTTGAAAGGTTCTACAGGGTTGATAAGGCAAGATCAAGGGCCCGAGGGGGCACCGGTTTGGGCCTGGCCATTGTAAAGCATATAGTACTAACCTTCCACGGTACCATAGAGGTGGAAAGTGAAGTAGGAAAAGGGAGCAAGTTTATAGTAAAGCTTCCTTATAATAAAGAATGATAGGTTAAACTGTATACCGCACAGCGTAGTTTATGCTGGGTGGTATACAGTTTTTTTATTAAATGAATGTTAAAACTGTAACATAGAAATAACTGATTGTTAACATAGAGATAACCTCGCTATATTAATCTAATAATGTATAAATCTAGACAAAATAACAGATGAAACGAGGTATTTTTATGAAACCTTTATTGAAAATATCAGGTAAATCACAAAGGTTGGGTAAAAAGAACAGCACCCAAAATTACAGAACTCCAAAGAGAAAGAGTATTGCATCGAGAATTTCTTTGACGATAGCCGTTATAATAGCCGGAGTCATGACACTGACAAGTATCGTTATCTACTCATTCATCTACGACGGCATGGTTAATAGAAATAAGGAAAGCATGGATGTTATATCAAATGAGGTTTATGAAAATTTCAACAGCATGGTATCTGTTCAGACCAACCGGATTTCAGATTTAGCAATAGATGGTTCCGTAGTGGATTTGTTGAATGGAAACGGAGGAAAAAGCACCGATACAGATGAACTGAAAAAAGAGATTAACGCCAAGTTAAAGGGTGCTTCATCTGATGCAAAAGATACGGAGCATACATTTATAACCGACAGCAAGGGGCGTGTTATATGTGACAGCCATGAGGAATATTTGAATTATGATTACAGTCAGAACCAGTGTGTTATCCTGGCCCAAGGCGGAAACCTGAATATGAGTACTGTACATATTTCCCCGGAAACAGGCA
>JAUZPH010000270.1 GCA_030706065.1 Bacillota bacterium
AGCTGTTTTTCTGTCTCCTCTACGTCTTTTGCACTAGCCAGGCCAATCCTGTTAGCCAATCTAAAAACGTGGGTATCCACCGCTAAGGCGGGTATATCATAGGCATTGCTCAACACAACGTTAGCAGTCTTTCTTCCTACACCATCCAAGCTCATCAACTCTTCGTGAGTGTTAGGTACTTCGCCTTTAAAATGCTCTATCAATGATTTACTCAAACTGATAATGTGCTTTGCCTTACTTTTGTACAACCCAATCTCCCTGATTTCATTTTCCAATTCTTCATTTGACAACTTGGCAAAATCATTTGGAGTATTATATTTTTTAAACAATTTTTCTGTAACCTGATTCACCTTTTTATCTGTAGTCTGTGCTGATAAAACAGTGGAAATTAATAGCTCAAAGGGTGTTGAATGATTCAGTTCACAATGAGCATCCGGGTATAAATTGTATAACTTATCGAGAATTTCTCTTGTTGATTTCTTTATCTTCATTTTTACCTCCAATTATGTTAAGTTATCCTACACATTCATTTATGGGATTAAATTTCCCTTCTAAATTCTATCACCTTTTGCATAATTTATTTTGACATATAATTTTTATTATTATAGAATAAAAAAGAAAGTTTATAAAGAGTTTTATCTAAAAATCAGTATTGTTCTCAATACCGAATAAGGAGTGCGTGGGTGCAAAGATTGATAATCTTTGTGTGCTAACAATGAATACAAGGGACAGAACAATTGATAATTGTTCTGCACCCCAAAGAACTACTAGGGGGGTTATTATGTGCTGTAACTTTGGAATAGATGTGGATAAATTCAATCCCAAAATTTTATATACCTTCGAAAAAAAGTATACCTGCAAGGATAATATCCAGGTACACAGTCATGACTTTTTGTCTGTCATGTATATATTATCAGGAAGCTGCAGTTATCTGATTAACGATATCCCCTACAAGGTAAAGAAGGGGGACATACTAATCATTAATCCCGGGGTTACCCACGGAAAGACTGTCCCGCAGGGGGGAGAAGTTTTGGAGTTTCATGCCGGCTTTGAGAATTTCAGCGTACATGACCTTCCGAAAAACCACATTATCCCCGACAATATTACTCCGATAATTACTTCAAGCAACTATGAAAGCGATTTAAAGCAGTGCTGCAGTGAAATATTGAAGGAACAGAACAAATGCGAGGCCGGCTCGGAGCTGATACTTAAGGTTTTGGGCATGAGGCTCTTGATAGTACTGCTTCAGGCCACCTGTCAGCGTGAGGCTGTTAGAGAAAAAGGATGTATAAACTTTGAAACCTATGACAGAAGCACCATAGTAAATGCCATAACGGAATTTATCAATTCAAATTATATGCAAGAGCTTTCTCTGGAAATCATTTCTCAAAATATGTACTTGAGTCCTGCATATATTTCCAAGCTCTTTAAGGAGGAAACCGGCGACTCGCCAATCAACTACCTGATTAAGGTGAGGCTGTCAAAGGCAAGGGATTTCTTGGCCGCAGGGAACATGACAATAAAGGAAGCAGCCCATTCCGTTGGTTATGATGATGCATACCATTTCAGTAAGTTGTTTAAAAAATATTATGGCTTTCCGCCTTCAAGGGTGAAAATAGAAAGAATCGGATAAGTAAAAGAACATCCGCCTTAATTCGTGGATGTTCTTTTTTATTATTTATAAACTCCTCTATATTCCTCAGGGACTAACGCAGCTATACTTTTCATTAAAACTGTCAAAGCCCTGTCCTCATAGTCGTGCCTGTCTTCGCCTTTTTCTCTTTCCGGCAGTTGCATCGGCCTTCCGAAATTCACCGTCACATCTGCGTGATAGAACTTTTCCGAGGACATATTACCTTCCTTGTTAATGGGCATAAGTTTCTCGGTACCGGTAGTTCCAACAGGTATTATAGTTGCTCCTGTTAGCTTGGCTATGAGCAGTATCCCCTTTTTCCCTTCTATCATCTCTCCGGTTCTGCTTCGGGTGCCTTCCGGGAAAATGAATACACTGTGGCCGTCCTTTACGTTCTTGATTATCATGTTCATCGCTTCCTTATCAGCGGAATTGGGCTTTATGGTTATGGTCTTTATAACATTCATGCCAATCTGGGTAATAGGATCATTAGTCAGTTTTACACCTGCCACGAAGGTAACATCTCTATCCTTGAGTACTCTTGAAAGCACCAGCCCATCCGAATTACTGAGATGGTTTCCTACGAAAATAACCGGTCCTTTTGCAGAGTCGACATTTTCCCATCCTGACACTTTGATATTTGCGTATTCATCCATGTACTTGTCAACAATTTTCTTGTATACATAAAGAACTAACCGCCTTGGAAGGTAACTGATTAACTTTGCCATTCTTGGAGAAATCATTGTGTTTCCACCTTTCATCGTATAAGCATAAAATATTCATATAATACTTTATCATAATTTACCCTTGGATGAAAGTCTATTATCCCCCGGTAAAATAAAAAAGGGTGTTACCCCTTTTCTATATGACCATTTCGTTGTAAATTGTTCTCTGTCTTCCCTGATAGTCTCTTATCTCAATTATACTGGCGGGCTTCTTTAAAATTATCCTTGCCGGCGCCCCTACCGCCGTAGCCTTGGAAGGTACATCTGTCAAAACTACCGTATTTGCTCCAATCTTTGCCTCATTTCCTATATATACCGGTCCAAGGACTTTTGCTCCGGCTCCTATTATCACATTATCTCCTACTGTCGGGTGTCTTTTACCCTTGTCTTTTCCCGTTCCGCCAAGGGTAACACCGTGGTAAATAGTCACATTCTCCCCTACCTCTGCCGTCTCTCCTATTACAACGCCCATGCCGTGATCTATGAAGAGTCCTCTTCCGATTTTGGCCCCAGGGTGAATTTCTATACCCGTAAAAAATCTGCTCATCTGGGATATTAACCTTGCAAGAAAGAACCGTCTTCTCTTATATAACCAATGAGCTATCCTGTGAGATATCATGGCATGTATGGAAGGATACAGTAAAAACACCTCTAAGGCGCTTCTTGCAGCCGGGTCGTTATTCATAACATTCCTGATATCATATCTTATATTTTTGAACATTTATATTCACCCCTCACTACTGTTGATAATTCATAGTCTCTTATCACAACAAATATCAATTTCAATCAAAAATTCCAGTAGACAGGTATTTTTCTCCCCCATCCGGAGAAACTGTAACTATCTTCTTACCTCTCCCAACCTTCTTTGCCAGCTGAAGAGCCGCATAAACATTTGCTCCCGAGGATATGCCCAGAAGGAGACCTTCTTCCCTGGCAAGGGACTTGGCTGTTTCAAAAGCTTTCTCATCCGATACAGTAATAATCTCATCTACCACACTTCTGTCAAAGATATCAGGTACAAAACCCGAACCTATACCCTGAATCCTGTGGGGGCCGGGGTTTCCTCCTGACAATACCGGCGACTTTTCCGGTTCTATTCCTATTATCCTTATGGCCTTGTTATATTCCTTCAACCTTCTTCCCACACCTGAAAGCGTACCTCCGGATCCTACCGAAGCAGCAAATATATCCACCGCCGGCAAATCCTTTATGATTTCCTCTGCGGTCGTATCATAATGCTTCTTTGGATTGGCCATATTCATGAACTGCTGAGGAACAAAAACCTTCTTGTCCTCTTCAGCCATTTCCAATGCCTTTGTTATAGCTCCATTCATGCCCCGATAGCCCTCTGTCAGCACAAGCTCAGCTCCATAGGCCTTTATTATATTCCTTCTTTCTACACTGAAAGAGTCCGGCATTACAATAATAACCCTGTATCCCTTCAATCTTCCGATTAGTGCCAAGGCGATACCTGTATTGCCGCTGGTAGGTTCCACTATGATGCTTCCGGGCCTTAATATACCGGACCTTTCAGCCTCTTCTATCATCCCCAGGGCCGGTCTGTCCTTTATGCTTCCTCCAGGATTATTTCTTTCCAGTTTCACATAAATCTCAGCCATATCGTTTTTCCCAAGTCTGTTCAGTTTTATCATAGGTGTATTTCCTATCAATTCAAGAGCACTGCTTACTATCATGGTTAACCTCCTGTATGCATACCTCCATGGGGTATGTAAATATTAATAAAAAAACCCCGCCTCCTGCTAGAGACGAAGTTTAACCTCCGTGGTCCCACTCTAATTAGATTTAGAATCTCACTCTTTTCAAGCACATATTGCCAGCCAATACTCATGCCCTATCACTATAACGGGTGAACCCGGTGGTCCCTACTCTAGGAGGACTTGAAAAATATAGTCATTCTTTTTCGCGGGTCGCTCGTGGCACGCCACGCGCGATATAGAAAAACTTATAGAATGACTTTTTCACAGCCTCCCATATCAGTACACAACTCCAAAGGGCACTTCACATAAAATCGCAGTAGGAATATTCCACCAAGCTATTCCCTCTCTGTAAAGTTCATTTATGTTACTCTCCTTTTTCAAAGTATTTCCGAGTAATTTAGTATGATTTTATATTTATATTATATTCTTTTTTTAATATTTGTCAACATACAATTGTGCTATTTACATAATTATTTACAGAACTTGTGGCTGCCTATTACTGTTATTACAGGACGTGACCATATCCAGGCATTTGTTGTCTTTGCAGGGTTGTAATAATAAATTGCTCCACCTGACGGATCCCATCCGTTTAAGGCATCCCTGGCGGCATTTATTGAACTTTGCTCGACGTTGGCATCAATCTGCCCGTCAACGGTGGCTGTAAAGGCGCCAGGCTGGTAAATTACACCTGCTATTGTGCTTGGAAAGCGCGAATCCCTTGTTCTGTTCAATATTACTGCACCAACTGCCACCTGGCCTTCGTAGGGTTCTCCCCTTGCTTCCCCGTTTATCACCCTGGCCAGCAGCCAGACATTTGAGTTACTTGTGGTACTTGTGGTACTTGTAGTGGTTGTTCCAGTATTTCCAATATTGAATCCCAAGGCAGCCAGAGTTTGATTGCCTGCAACACCATCTGCCGTCAGGCCGTTCTTGCTTTGGAAATACTTCACTGCAGTAAAGGTCCTGTAACCATATACACCATCAATGGTTCCATTGTAGTATCCCCATCTCTTCAGCCTCGTCTGTAATTCAATTACCGGTCCCCCAGTTGAACCGTAAGAATATGTAACAGCTTTTACTGCAGCGGTGTAAGGAGTGAGGAAAAAGGTTGTGAATACATAAGTCACCAGAATAACCAATGTATAAAAGACTTTATGATTTGCCTTTAATATCTTTCCCACCATGATGTTTTACCTCCCTTCTAAAGATGCGGAAATTTAAACCTTTAGTATACGCCTGAGAAAATATCGAATCTTCAACGATTTTTCCGGATGTAAAATTTCATCATATTTATCATCAATAAAATACCGAAGCTTTAACGGTTTTTATTGATGACTATTTCAAAGAAATTTTACATTCAAGGTGATTAATTATGATATGAATTTCCGCAGCTATATAAACAACCTTATTTTGTGCTGTTAATAGAAAAAAATTCACAAATCGCTTTTGAACACATAAAAAGCAAAGGGCAAGAACCCTTTGCTTTCTGAATCTGTGCATATTTCTGAATACGCAATTATATA
>JAUZPH010000271.1 GCA_030706065.1 Bacillota bacterium
CACCGGTATAGAGGGTATAAGGGAAATCAAAAATTGTGCATATGATTTGGTTCTTCTTGATATTATGCTTCCTTACAAAAGCGGGGATGAAATACTCAAAGAAATGAGAGAGTTTTCCGATATCCCGGTTATTGTGATTTCTGCCAAGGATATGGTTGGCACGAAAATAGATATTTTGAGGCTGGGCGCGGATGACTATATCACAAAACCTTTTGATTTAAACGAGATGGCAGCCCGTGTAGAGGCTAATCTGCGTCGTTTTAAAAAGATGGAACTGGAGAATAAGGCCTTCCGGTATAAGGATATGACCCTTGATGATAATACAAAACGTGTTATTGTTAACGGTATGGAAATAGATCTCACTGCGAAAGAATACATGATATTGGAAATCCTGATAAAGCAACGGGGAAAAGTTTTTACTAAGGCAAATTTGCATGAGGCTGTTTGGCAGGATGAATATCTTGGCGACGAAAATGCTGTAAAAACACATATGAGCAACCTCCGAAACAAGCTGAAAAGAGCAAATCCACAGGAAGAATATATTGAAACGGTATGGGGCCTGGGCTACCGTCTTTATAAAGAATGAATTATCGCTTTCTTTACGTTTTTTGTGTATAACTTAACCTTTTCTAAACCTATTAGAATTACACTAAAGATAGAAAGGACAGGTGAGATATGAATGAATAAATACATTTTGAAGACGGATAACCTGACGAAAAGTTATCATGGTGTCAATGCTTTGCATAATGTATCGGTTACTTTGGAAGCCGGTAAAATATATGGACTGATTGGACAAAATGGTGCTGGAAAGAGTACCCTTATGCGGCTTGTCACTGGGCTTGCTTTTCCCACCAGCGGAAGTATCGAACTTTTCGGACACACCGGTGAGAAAGCTTTACAGGCTGAGCGTAAAAGGCTTGGAAGCATCATTGAATATCCAAGTATCATTCCAGCTATGACAGCTAAGGAAAATCTCAGGCTGCACAGAATTATGAGAGGTATTCCGGATGAGAAAATTGAGGATGAACTGCTGGTAACTGTTGGCCTTTCTGATACAGGCAGGAAGAAGGCAAAAAACTTTTCTCTGGGTATGAAGCAGCGTTTAGGAATTGCCGCGGCTCTCATCGGTAATCCTGAACTGCTTATTTTGGACGAGCCAATTAATGGATTGGATCCATTGGGCGTAGTTGAGATACGTAATCTTATAAAGAAGCTTTGTGAGGAAAGGCATATTACAATCCTCATTTCAAGTCATAATTTACCTGAACTGTATCAAACGGCTACAGATTATATAATCATTCACAAGGGTGAAATAAAACAGGTCATGACCCTTGCACAGCTGGAAGAACGCTGCAGGCATCATCTTCTCATAAGCTGCAATGAACCGGAAAAGTTAGTCAGCGTTTTGGAGATGAAACT
Organism: Bacillota bacterium; assembly: GCA_030706065.1. Taxonomy (GTDB): domain Bacteria; phylum Bacillota; class Clostridia; order Clostridiales; family Clostridiaceae; genus JAEZDX01. The sequence goes on from JAUZPH010000271.1 coordinate 1,420, forward strand.
GAATACTCGGAACTTTAAGGTAATGGCCGATAAATCAGTGAAGCTGTATGATTACATGGGCGAAAAGGAACGGGTATCAAAAATCCTCTTTGAAAATGGAGTTATTGTTACAAACCTTTCAAATGAAGGGGACACTCTTGAGGATTACTTTATTTCCGTTGTTGGAGGTGGCAGGAATGTATAATCTGGTTTCCGCTGATTTATTCAAGATACGCAAATCCATAGCAATTAAAGCTGCATTTGCAATAACATCTATAAGTGCAGTGTTTATGTCGGTGATAGCCTATAAGATTGCAAATGGCAGTTTTCAAGAGAACATGTCAGGAATTGGATTCCTGTTTGGTGATACAGATATTATGAGCATTTTCGGAGGCGTTCTGGCAGGCGTTTATATTTGCAGCGACTTTGATAATAATATAATCCATGATGCCATTGCAGGCGGCTTCAGCAGGATCAGAATTGTTACAGGCAAGGCAGTATCGTTTTTCTGTGCCGCGATATTTATACTGATTCCCTATGCTGTGGTAACAAGTATTGCTCTAGGCACCGGTTCCAAATTCAGTATAGGTTCCATGTCAATGGGCTTCCTGAATTTATTGACATCAGAGGCCGGTAGCACCTTGACTGCGGCTGGAACAGGGAAGATGCTCATTGTTGTTCTAACCCTGATAATTGTATGTGCAGCACAATTGAGCCCTTGTGTATTTCTTGCCTTTGTGATTAAGAAGCCGGTGATTGTGGTTGCTGTCTATTATGGCTTTTCAATTTTTTTCGGCCAGCTGGCGATTTTGGCAAAGGGTTCTAAAGTGTTTTACGATATTCTTTCATGCACGCCTTTTGGAGGACAATACGCTTTATTAACCTTATCTTCCGGAGCGGGGGACATTATAAAGGCGGCAGCTGTCAGCTTGGTATTTATAATTGCAATACTTCTGCTTACTCATCTTGTGTTTAGAAAAATGGAAATTAAGTAGTTGAAAGGCCGGTGGAAATGTTGGCAGTTGCAGTTGGCATATTGAGTTTATTAACTTTATTATTGGCGTCCTATATCATCTTTTTTCAGCTGCAGCTGCGTAACATTAACCGCCAGCTTGATAAAAGGCTGGCGGAGAACACAAGTCAGATAGTCAGTCTGGAACTGATTAATAAGGAGCTTAATACTTTGGCAGTTAATATCAATAGATGCCTTAAGGCAGAGGAAAACCTCCGTCTTGAAAGCATCCGTGAGGAAAAGCACTTTAAGGAGATGATTGCAAATATCTCTCATGATTTGCGCACCCCGCTGACTGTGATAAAGGGATATCAACAGCTTATGGAAAAGTGGACACTTACAAAGGATCAGCAGCAGAAACTTCAAACAGCACAGAAGCATGCCGACGAACTTGGCAGATTGATAGAGCAGTTTTTTGAGTACTCTTATGTCGTGAATGCAGAGACTATAATTAAACAGGAGAAGATAAATATTACGAACATCACCGCGGAGTGTCTGGCAGGCTCTATTACTGTTATAGAAGGAAATAATCTGGTAGTTCGACTCGGTGAAACTCAACCTGTATTTGCTTCCGCTGACAAAGAGATGACTATAAGAATTATCCGCAACCTGATACGAAACTGCGTTCAACATTCAGACAGCGATATAGAGGTACAGGTGTCGGCCGAGAAAGCTGCGGTGATATCCTTCAAAAATTCTGTGAAAAATCCTTCCAATATTGATGTAAAGAAGCTTTTTGACCGTTTCTATACATCGGATAGGTCAAGAAGTAAACCCTCCGGCACGGGGTTGGGTTTATCAATAGTAAGACTTCTGGCAGAACAGATGGGGGGGAGTGCAGGGGCATTACTGCGGGAGGGGGTTCTTGAAATCCGAGTGGAGCTCCCTCTGTGGGCCGGCCGTGACTGAGGCAGCATTACAGGATGTTTCAGCTATTAACTAAAATATTCTAGCTTAACAAACCTCCTAAAAAATGGTATAATGAATTTGAGATTCGAATTGATAACTGAAATGTAAAGTTATACAACCTGGATTAATGGTATCAATGCTTGAAATTTCGTCATATTGGATTATTTATAAAAAGGGGGATCAATGTATATGGCACCAACAATAAAATTACAGAGCGTGGTTTTGGATTGCCAGCAGCCTGCAAAACTTGCAAAATTCTATTGTGGTCTGCTGGGTGGGAAAATAGTCTATGAAATAGAGTATTTTGTCGCTGTCTCCATTCCAGGTGAGACCATCACTATTTCCTGTTCATTGGATGAAGACTATACTCCTCCCGCATGGCCGGGTTCACGGGAAGAGCAGCTGCAGATGGAACACCTTGATTTTTCTGTTGAGGATGTGGAAGCAGCTGTACAGTATGCTCTGTCATTAGGAGCAACTAAACCACCAGTACAATACTGGCAGCCTGAATTCGGGCCGCAGTGGGTTACTCTTCTTGACCCCGAAGGTCATACGTTCTGCTTATGTTCTCATTTTGATAGTGTTAATAATTGAAGATAAATCTCTATGCATGCGGAAAATTATATTCTAATCTATCGCCTTCGAAAAATCGGTGAAGATTCGATATATTCTCAGTCGAATACTTAAGGTTTAAGTTCCCCATCTGTATAAAGCAGGATTTTTTATTTACATTTAGTTTGGCATCAGTGAATCAGAGGAAACCTCTGATTTTTTTTATGCAAGAAATAATATGTCAGGACAATGGATTGAAGATGCGGAAAGTCAAAGTGTATTCTCCAGAGGAGAATCGATCGGGTATGAATATGAATATTTTGATGGCAGCAAGCTGAAGGAAGGAGCTATTAAATTCCAAAAGAAACAGGATTGTATTAAATGATGATCCTTTTCACTTTTAAAACTTTGTCATTGTGATACAATTTGGTATAATAAAGGAAACGCATCAAATGCAATAGCATTTATGATAAACTTTAATATATTTTCTCTTGAGAAGGCGGGATATTCTTATGCAAATTAATGACGCGATAATGAATATAGATAAAGCGGCAATACGAAAACCAATTTGTTACATGAATTTATGGCGAAGTTCAGATTGTTTATAATGCGAGGATTGGAGGTTTCCTATGAAGAGTCATGGTTATGAAAATATTCAGGATGTGAGAGTCGATGTAATTAAGAAGACAACAAAAGTTACAATTTGAGATAAAAAAGTTAAAGAGATTTTTAAAAAAAGGTGCAGCTAACAACCGACCCAAAAAGAGAGGCACTTTAACTGGATTCATTACTTCTCATATCACTGAAATACCAAAGCAGGATATCGATAATATTATCGAAGACCTATTTATTGGGAAAATTGTATATGAGGAAAATGGAATATAAAAATACACTCTTGATAAATGATACAGATTCTCACATTGTATCGGTATAACAATATTATCACTGCAACTAATATAATAAGGAGAGGATTAAGACCATGGAATATAAAATTATACATTTACCGAATGAGAAATGGAAGGGAACTGTAATTCCAATAAAGTATACAACAGATAAATATTATGATGTTATAATAAATAAAACAGGTAAAGGGTTTGCTATTGAGATAGAAAAGAAAGACTTTAACGAGCCGGTAACTCATACACCGGAAGAATATGATTTTCCGGATAAGTTATATGAAGATCACTGGGAAAATGCCTATGCCTGGGGGGTGCTTGTCAAGGATGAATTAGTTGCTGCCATTGAAACCGATCAGGAATTATGGTCCAACCGTCTGAGAATTACAGAGCTTTGGATATCAGAAAAATATCAAAAGCAGGGAATAGGCCATGCGTTAATTGAAATAGCAAAGGAACAGTCAAGAAGAGAACGCCGCAGGGCTGTTATACTGGAAACACAATCCTGTAATGTTAATGCTGTAGATTTTTATATGCATGAAGGCTTTACCTTGATTGGTATGGATGCTTGCTGCTACAGGAACAATGATTTGCAAAGAAAAGAAGTAAGGTTGGAATTTGGATGGTTTCCGGAAGAAAAGAAAAGATTAAAGCGTGAAGAAATAGAAATCAGAATGGAAACAGAATATGATTGGTACAATGTTGAGTTAATGACACAGCATGCATTTTGGAACAAGCATCATCTCGGATGTGACGAACATTACCTGGTGCATAAGCTGCGCCAGGATAAGGACTATCTTCCGGAGTTGAGCAGAATAGCTGTAAAGGATG
>JAUZPH010000272.1 GCA_030706065.1 Bacillota bacterium
ATCAGAAAAGAGATGGAACTCGGAAGCAGCAGAGAAGATGTGATAAGGCGCATGAGGAACCGGTTGGAGGTAATGAAGGCCTCTGCTGAACATGGAGCCTCAAGTATAATAACCTCCGTTGGAGGCCTCATTGGAGGAGAGTCCTTCAGAATGAACAAGTATATTAGGAAGGGGGACAATATAATAGGGGATACCATACTTAAGGCTATGACACGTGCCTTTTCATGCTCGGAAGTAAATGCTTCCATGGGGAAGATTGTAGCAGCTCCTACCGCAGGTTCCTGCGGGATAATACCTGCAGCGCTTATCACTGCGGCAGAGAGCTGCGGGAAGGGGGATGAAGATATTATCAATGCCCTTTTCACCGCTGGAGAGGTTGGAGCAATAATAGCACAGAATGCTACAGTGGCTGGTGCTGAGGGAGGATGCCAGGCTGAATGCGGATCCGCAGCAGCAATGGCTGCCGCTGCGGTAGTGGAAATGGCGGGGGGATCACCGGCAGCGAGCCTCCATGGTGCAAGTATTGCCCTTCAGAACGTTATGGGTTTAATCTGCGATCCTATAGCGGGCCTTGTGGAAAGCCCATGTTCAAAGAGAAATGCCTCCGGAGTTGTTAACGCCCTGTGCTCTGCGGAAATGGCACTGGCGGGTGTAGCCAGTGTGGTGCCCTTTGATGAGGTTGTTGAGGCGATGTACAGAGTAGGAAAAAGTATGCCTTCAGAACTCAGGGAAACGGCTTTGGGGGGGCTTGCTGCAACCCCCACCGGCAGCAGGTATAAAAGTGATATTATGGGTACTTAAAACCCCGAAGGAAAACAACTTCAACTAAAAACTCAAGCCTGATGAAAAAGTGGTGAAGATTCACTATTTTCAATAGGCTTGAGTCAAGTTTCCGTAATGTTTTCCTTTACGTGTTCCAAGGTCTATAATTTATTTATGCATGCCGGAAAACCCGTTAAAGCTCGGGATTTTCCAACATGCATAAGTTTAATGTTGACCTTGGAACCCTTTAGGAACATTTTATATTCTTCAGGAATATTTTATTAGGGAGATGTCTATTTGGAGGAATATTAATGGATCTGAAAGGAAGTAGAACTGAAAAGAACCTGTATAGTACTTTTGCAGGTGAATCAAGGGCCAGGAACAAATACGGTTTTTATGCCGAGAAGGCCCGCCAGGAGGGGTACGAATATATCGGCAGTATATTTGATGAGACTGCAGGAAATGAAAGAGCCCATGCCAGAGAGGTATACAACCGCTATTTAAAGCTTAACAAGGGCACAGCTGAAAATCTTTTGGATGCAGCAGACGGAGAGGCACTGGAAAGTACCAAATTGTACAAGGAATATGAGAAAACCGCCAGAGAAGAAGGCTTTGACGATATTGCCAACTTTTATAAGGAACTGGCCGAGGTGGAAGAGAACCATCACGACAGGTATATGGCTATCCGCAAGAACCTCATGGATGGAAGGGAATTCAAAAGAGACAAGGAAGTAAAATGGCAGTGCATGAACTGCGGGTATATTCATGTGGGAGAAGAAGCACCTTTAGTATGTCCGTTATGTAAATATCCAAGATCCTATTTTCAAGTTTATCCTGAGAATTATAAATAGGGGGAGAGCAGATGTTTTTCAGATATCCTTCATACTATACAAGCCTAATGGCAGAAGATGATATCAGTACTCTTGAAGACAGATACAGAATAGAAAATGAAGCGGATGAACCGTGGAATTATGAGAATATACAGTTTGCAAGAGTGGATGCTGAATACGTTCAGGAGGCCACTAAGGCTGTGGAAGTATAGATTTTCATAATTTGATGAAAAAAGTCCGGCAGCCATAACAGCAATTTAATAATTGGAGCAGCTATGAGTAAAAAGACAATTCTTTTACTGCCTGCAGTATTATTCATATTCTATAGTTTCCGTAATTCTGCAGTAAATTTAGTGGTATACTCTATCTGTATTGTTCCCCTTGCTTATGTGCTTGGGGAGTTTACTTCTGAAATGTCCTTATATATTGGGGAAAAGAAGGGTGGGCTTCTGGCAGCCACCCTCGGTAATTTACCGGAACTTGCCATGGGAGTATGGTCTATGAGATACGGGATGGTACTCATGACAAAGTCAGCTCTCATCGGGTCAATAATAAGCAACATGCTTCTGGTGCTTGGCATATCCATTTTTATCGGGGGGGTGAAATACAGGCAGCAGTCCTTCAATAAAATAGTGGCAAGAACAAACTTTAACATGCTGCTGCTTGCACTTTCGGTTATAGTTCTTCTGGCATCCTTGAAATCCTACAGCAGCGTACCCGGTGACAGGCTGTTGAAGGTAAGTGTCATTGCTGCACTGCTGATGTTGTCCATATATATATTGGGATTGATATTCTCCCTGCACACCCACAGCAACCTTTTTATAGTAAGCGAAGTCAGGGATGAGATAAGCAGTAATAACAGAAAAGCCAAACAGAAGGTCGGTGTAAAGATATTAATCATATCAGTTATTTTGTTCATTATCAGTGAAAGGCTCATTCAAAACATAAACATCGTAGTGGAAAAGTATAATGTATCACAGGAGTTTATAGGTATAATACTAATACCTATACTGGGGAATATTGGAGAAAACCTTTCAGCAATCATATCTGCCACCAGGAATAAGGTGAATTTGAGCCTGGAAATAGCTATAGGATCAAGTATTCAGATATCACTTTTTGTCGCACCTGTGATTATAATATTATCAAATATTTTCGGTTATAATATGGATTTTATATTCACAGGTTTTCAAATAATAATATGTGCGGTGGCAGTAGCTATGTCATATTTTGTTTTCCAGGACGGTAAAACCTACTGGCTGGAAGGGGCTATCTTGATAACTGCCTACATCCTCATTTCAGTATGTTACTACTATATGGTATAATTGCATTCCTATCGAATATAATTGTGATGTAAAGAATTTGAAGACGGTGATTGACTTGAGCCATCGGAAGGTAGTAGAAACCTATTACTCAGATATGAACAATCTTGCGGACCTGCTTGGAAAGCTTGTAAATTCATATAGATTACTGATAGGGGGAGTGCACGAACTAAATGGCGTGGCACTTGCCCATAAGGATGAAATAAAGGATGCCCTGGACAGAGTTGATGAATTAGGTAAACTTATCGACCAAATTCTGGTGGCCTTCAAATATTCTGGACATGCATATATCGATTATTGTAAATTAAAGTCGGATATTATAAAGGAACATCTGGCAGTTCAATATATCCAAAATGAAATAGATGATGAATTGAAACTCAAAGAATGAAGGAAAATAAAGCACATGCCTATAATATTTTATAAGAAAAAAATAAAAAAGGTATTATACCTTTTTTATTTTTAAATTGCTTATCATCAGATAGGAAAGTGCAATCTGAAATATTATAGGAACCAGGACGCTGGGAGTATTCCTTATAGTAAGATAGGCAAAGAATGCCATTATGGAACCAGCAACAGTTATTGGCACTCCCATGAATATACCGTCAAAACTGGTACAGTTATACCTTGCCAGCCTGTAGGCACCGGCTATCGGGAACACCAGCATTATAAGGTAGCCTAAAGGTCCCATGGAGGCTAAATGATACAGTGAAAAGATCAATACAGAAGGAGCAACTCCAAAGGAAACCAAGTCTGCAAGAGAGTCCAATTCCTTTCCTATATCGCTGGACACATTAAGAAAACGTGCCACCCTGCCATCATACCTATCCATTATGGCAGCCAGTAGAATGAACAGGCATGCCAATTCGAACTTATCGTTCTGAAAGGTCATTATTATGGAAAGTATGCCACAGGACAAGTTACCTAATGTAAAAAAGTTTGGTATCGCATTTTTGTGCATTACGCTATCACCTCGAAAAAAATGAATAATTCCGCAATTGTTATAGTTACTCTTACATAATAGGAGTTTGAGTATCAATAACCATGAAGGATAAAATAAGTCATTTATATTATACACTAAAATAAGTAAATAATTAAGTGGTATTGATGGTATATATAAAAAAAATTATGGTGTATTGATAAATTAAGTGATAATATTATAGATGTGAAATTTTATCATCATAATGGTAGAATAGTATTATAGGAGAGTATCTGATGAGCGATGTGAAGGAAATTAGAAATGTAAACTCAATAAGAGCGATAAGACTGCTGCTTATCCTGATAGTCCTGATAGGCGTGAGTTTCTTTTTAAACAGACACAGGCACCTTTTGGCAAATTTCCGTATACGTGAAATAAGGGCTGTAGTGCAGAGCTATGGAAACCTGTCAATAGTGGCATTTTTCGTGATAAGTGCGTTAAAACCTGTAATTTTGATTCTTCCCACCGCTGTACTCTCCATTGCTTCCGGAGGTGTATACGGACCGATTTTGGGATCAATTATCAATATTATCGGATGCTTCTTATCCTCAAGCACTGCCTTTCTTCTGACCAGGTATTTGGGCAGGGGATTTGCAGACAAGCTACTTAAGGGAAAAGCTTTAAAGCTTGATAATAATATTGAAAAGCATGGTTTCAAAATCATGCTTTTTATGAGGCTGGGAATAATATTCCCCTTCGACGCCCTCAGTTTTGCCGCTGGACTTTCGAAGATGAAATACCGTGATTTCATCTTTGGTACCGTTTTGGGCAGCCTTCCGGAAATGATTTCGTATGCCTATGCCGGGGAGCATATAAAAAATCCGCTGTCAATCAAGTTTATTGCGCCATTCGTTATCATTATAATACTGGCTCTCCTGTTTTCCAGCATGTATAGAAAGTTAAGAAAAGATACATAAATATTTATGGTTTCGCCTAAACATAATAAACTCATAGATATGTATATAGTGAATAAACTTCACCGTTTGGTTAATAATAGCTTTGAATGATGGTTTACTCATAATATTCAAGTATGGGAGGCGGAAGATATGAGAATAAGGGACGTAATGACAAAGGATGTTGCATACGTGGATGTAAATGACACCGTTGAAAGAGCCGCTCAACTGATGAGTCAATATGATATAGGCTCAGTTCCGGTCTGTGAAAGTGGAAAGGTTGTTGGAATAATTACTGACAGAGATATAACTTTAAGATCGGTAGCAAAAGGTACCGAATCAAAGAATCAGGTTGTAAGGGATATCATGACCTCCAATCCGGTCTTTTGTTCCCCGGACCAGGATGTTCATGATGCAGTTAGAATAATGAGCGAGCGCCAGATTAGAAGACTGCCTATAGTTGAGAACGGCGGGCTTGTTGGAATGGTGGCTTTGGGTGATGTGGCTGTTGAACCTATATTAAGTGACAATGCAGAGGCAGCTTTGAAAAATATTTCCGAACCTGCAAGTCCAAAGATGTAACCTATATAGAACCCATTAAAAGTCTTACATTGTGCCGAGTAAAATATCCAATCTTCACGGATTTTTGCGAGAGCAGAATGTTATAGACTTTTTGGGTTCTATATGGCTGTACAAAGGTATTTCTATAAGTTAAATCCACAGGCTTGTTGTCTTGTGGATTTAAGTATTTTTATGGTATAATTTACATATGTTAAATACTTTGGTGGGAGAGAATTATGAAGAGGG
>JAUZPH010000273.1 GCA_030706065.1 Bacillota bacterium
CCTAAAACACTATGGGATGAATATCATGATTATGTCACTACTCTGCATGAAATCGGGCATGTGTACGATGCTTATACACTATCATCGGACAATCCATTCTCTGATTCAACGGATTTTAAAGATGCCTATGACAAAGAAAAATCAAACATATTTAACAGCAGCTTTTCCTCCAGCAAGGCTTACAGAGAATATTACCTGAATCAGCGGGATGAATACTTTGCAGAATGCTTTGCATATTATTTTAAGGATGAGAAAACAAGAGCAATGTTAAAAGAAAGGGCACCGCTGACATATCAGTGTATTGATAAGCCAATCAATGATAATTAATCCATAAAGGAATTCAAAATATTTTTCCCCCGTAAAACAACACGCTATCTTAACGCGCTGCTCTTACGGGGGATACTTTATCATTTACTTACCCATATTATAAACTTCCATACCCTCTACCGTCATCTCTTTTCCAAGCCTTGCAGTTACTTCTACGAGGGCTTTCATGGTATCAAGTGCAGTGATAACCTCTATGTTTCTTTCTATGGCAGTTCTTCTTATTATAAAACCGTCCCTGTGAGAATCATTACCCTTTGTAGGAGTGTTTATTACCAAATCCACTTCTTTGTTCTTTATGGCTGTCAGTATATTGGGTTCCCCTTCCTTTATCTTCTTAACTTCCTTTACCTTAAGCCCTGTTTCCCTCAGCAGCTTTGCAGTTCCGCTGGTGGATATAAAGCTGTAGCCTATGGCTGCCAGTGCTTTTGCAATCTCCAGGAATTCTTCCTTGTCGTGGTCATTTACTGTGGCAAGCACTACCCCCGTGCTGTTTTCAAGCTGCATGTCCGCTGCCAGGAAGCCCTTGTAGAGAGCCTCATATAAATTCCGTCCGACTCCCAGCACCTCTCCAGTAGACTTCATTTCCGGCCCAAGGGAAATTTCCACTCTCGGAAGTTTCTGCGTGGAGAATACCGGCACCTTTACTGCAACGATGTCCGGTTCCTTGTATATATCAACTCCGTATCCAAGGCTCATCAGGCTTTCACCCAGCATAGCCCTGGTGGCAAGTTCTACTATCGGAACTCCGCTGACCTTACTTATATAGGGAACCGTTCTGCTGGCCCTGGGATTTACCTCTATTACATAAAGTCCGCCTTCAAATTCTATGAACTGTATGTTTATCATACCTTTTATGCCTATTCCGATGGCAAGCTTCTTTGTATACTCCAGCACCTTTTCCTTTATATAGGCGGAAACATTCTGCGTAGGATATATGGTGATGCTGTCGCCGGAATGTACCCCTGCTCTTTCAAGATGCTCCATCACTCCAGGTATAAGCACATTTTCACCGTCGCATATGGCATCCACCTCAAGCTCCCTGCCCATGAGATACTTATCTATAAGCACAGGATTCTTCTTATCCTTTTCGAAGGCATTTTTGAGATAATACTTAAGCTCCTTTTCACCATAGGTTATCTCCATCCCCTGGCCTCCAAGAACAAATGACGGCCTTACGAGCACCGGATAGCCTAGAGCTTTAGCCTGGTCAAGTCCCGCCTGCACATTCCAGACTGCCTTTCCTCTTGGCCTCGGTATATCAAGCACCTCCAGCAGGGCATCAAACTTTTCCCTGTCCTCCGCTGCATCTATCTGCTCGGAGCTTGTTCCAAGAATGTAAATATTCTTTTCCTTTAAGAACCTGGCAAGCTTTATGGCTGTCTGGCCTCCGAACTGGAGTATTACTCCATAGGGCTTTTCCTTGTCTATTATATTAAGCACATCCTCTTCCGTCAGAGGTTCAAAATACAGCTTGTCAGATATATCAAAGTCCGTGCTTACTGTCTCAGGGTTGTTGTTGATGATTATTGTCTCTATGCCAAGCTTCCTCAGCGCCTTTACCGCATGGACCGATGCATAATCAAACTCAATTCCCTGTCCTATCCTTATAGGGCCCGAGCCTATTACAACAATCTTCTTCCTGTCACTTACCTCCACCTCGTCATAGGTGCTATAGGTTGAGTAGTAATATGGCGACAATGCCTCAAACTCTCCTGCGCAGGTGTCAACCATTTTGTAAACCGGCCTTATATCCCATTTCATTCTCAGATTATATACTTCGTTGGGGCTGACCTTTAACAAATCCCCAATACCTTTATCCGAGAAACCCATTCTCTTCAGCTCATAGAGGTGCTCACGGGTTATCTTGTCAATGGTGAGCCTCTTTAGCTCCTCTTCTCTATCTACAATACCCTTTATCTTATTTATGAAGAATATATCCATGCCCGTTATCTGAGCTATCATTTCCATCCTGTAGCTTCTTCTTATCATCTCCGCCAGGGCGAATATCCTCTCATCATCCGGTGATATTACCTTGCCCTTAAGTTTTTCCAAAGACAATTTCTGCATACCCTTGTGTTCGAGGGTGTACTTTCCAAGCTCCAGGGACCGGATTCCCTTCAGGAAGGCGGACTCGAAATTGCTTCCTATGGCCATAATCTCTCCGGTAGCCATCATCTTTGTGCCCAGCAGCCTGTCGGCCCCATAAAACTTGTCAAAGGGCCACTTTGGAATTTTCACTACAACATAGTCCAGTGCAGGTTCAAAGCAGGCATAGGTCTTCTGAGTCACCGCATTCTTTATCTCGTCCAGGCCATAGCCAAGTGCGAGCTTAGCCGCCACCTTTGCTATAGGATACCCCGTCGCCTTTGAAGCCAGGGCCGAGGAACGGCTCACCCTCGGGTTTATCTCTATAACTGCGTAGTCAAAACTGTCCGGGTGCAGTGCAAACTGGACATTACAGCCGCCTTCTATGCCTATGGCATTAATAATGTCTATGGAAGCCTTTCTCAGCATCTGGTATTCCTTGTCGGAAAGGGTCTGACTCGGTGCCACTACGATGCTGTCGCCGGTGTGAATTCCCACAGGATCTACGTTTTCCATATTACATACTGTTATACAGTTTCCATACCTGTCCCTCATTACCTCGTACTCGATTTCCTTCCAGCCCTTGACGCTCTTTTCTATGAGTACTTGTCCGATGGCACTCAGTGCCAATCCCTGTCCAAGTATTACCTCCAGCTCTTCCTCTTTATCTGCTATTCCGCCGCCTGTTCCGCCAAGAGTATAGGCGGGCCTTACAATCACCGGGTAGCCGATCTTCCTGCTGAATTCCTTGCCGCTTTCTATATCCGTTATTATTTCGCTCTCTATGCAGGGCTGGCCTATCTCTTTCATCACGTTTCTGAAAAGTTCCCTGTCCTCACCTTTCTTAATAGCCTCTATCGATGTCCCTATTACACTTACACCATACTTTTGGATTATTCCCTTATCATACAGCTCTACCGAAAGATTGAGACCTGTCTGTCCTCCCATACCGGCAATCAGGCTGTCCGGCCTTTCCTTTGCTATGACCTTCTCAATAAATTCCGCCGTCAGCGGTTCAATATAAACTTTATCCGCGGACTCCTTATCTGTCATTATGGTTGCAGGATTGCTGTTTACCAGTACAACCTCTACTCCTTCTTCCTTCAGCGCCTCACAGGCCTGAGTGCCCGAGTAGTCGAACTCCGCCGCCTGTCCAATTACTATTGGCCCTGACCCTATAACCAAAACCTTTTTAATATTCTTATCCATTGGCATAATACTTACCCCCTGCTTCCGAAATTAGTGCTTGGCTTCTTATTAAACTGCCAGAAATTTATCAAATATGCCATCTACGTCCCTTGGGCCCGGGCATGCTTCCGGGTGGAACTGTACACTATATATAGGAAGGGTTGTATGCCTCATACCCTCCACGGTACCGTCGTGTATGTTTACATGTGTAATTTTTACGTTCTGCGGCATTTCCTTTACATAGTAGCCGTGATTCTGAGAGGTGATATATACTCTGTTCTCCTCCAGATCCTTCACTGGATGGTTGCAGCCCCTGTGGCCGAATTTCAACTTTGCAGTCTTTCCTCCAAGAGCCAGTGCCAGCAGTTGATGCCCGAGGCATATGCCTACCATAGGTTTCTTTCCTATCAGTTTCCTGATATTTTCTATAGACTCCGGCAAATCCTCCGGATCCCCAGGCCCATTGGAAAGGAATATCAAATCCGGGTTCACCTCAAGAATATCGTTATAACCTGTATCCGCAGGGAACACTGTCAGCTTGCAGCCTCTATGCTGAAAAGACCTGATTATGTTGGCTTTAATACCAAAATCCATTATTGCCACGTGCTTTCCTGAGCCTTCGATGGTATATACCTTTTCCGTAGTGACCTTCTTTACCGCTGTCTCGTTGGAAAAAGCCTGAAGCTTCTCTGCTATATAGCTGTCACTAAGCTCCTCAAGCGTTATGATTCCCTTCATTGTACCGCTGCTTCTCAATATCTTTGTCAGAGCCCTTGTGTCGATTTTCTCCAGAGCCATGATCTTGTTATTCTTCAAATAATCTTCCAGTTTTATCTCACACCTGAAATTATTGGGGTAGTCGCAGGCTTCCCTGACAATAAACCCTTTTACCTTCGGGCTTTTCGATTCTGCATCCTCCAGATTCAAGCCATAATTTCCCATAAGAGGATAGGTCATTGTAACTATCTGACCGTAATAGGACGGATCCGTCAGAACCTCCTGGTAGCCTGTCATTCCTGTGTTAAATACCACCTCGCCTACTGTTTCTTCCAAGTATCCAAAGGCTCTTCCTTCGAAGGCCATTCCGTTTTCCAAGATTAGCTTTGCTTTCATGATAACCCTCCTTAACCGAAATTAAGACAAAATAAAAGGATAATAAAGAGAAAAAGTCCCAGACGTTTCTCTTCACTATCCTATGGCATCACTTCTATCAAATTTTATCCCGCAGGCGGAATATTCCCCATAACAAAAAAACATATTCATAATATACTCCCTTTCTGGCCTCACAGGACCAATTTAAAGTTCATTCTCATATGAATTCTAATAGATATTCCTGCTCCTGTCAAGGCTTAATTCCTCCACAAAACCGTCATAAGTGGTGTCTTATGGTAATTTCCCCTTGTTTAATGCATCTTCTACAGCCTTAAGTATCACTTTACTGCTGTTTGTTGCGCCGCTTACCGTATCAACTTGAAGAGACTGTTTATTAAGCACTTCCTGAATTACAGCTTCCGCCGGCTTCCCTCTTCCATTCTTATGCTTTATGAGATCTACTTGTTCTATCCTGTGATTTTTGACCTTTACCTTCAAGTCGACACTGATGAGGCCCGCATCACAGGAACCCTCATATTCTCCATCCTTAACAACGTTCAGATCCAGTGTTCCTATCTTCATGTCGTTCACGGTTTTCTTATACTTATTTAACGATTGTAAAAATGTTATCCCAAGTATCCCGCCTATAACAACTGCTGTTAGTACCACGGTCAACATCACTTTTTTCCTTCTGCTCATCTTATGCCCTCCTAATAAAATTTTACATGAAAATTGTATCGCCCATATATTAATCCAGAATTAGGAAGACATTAGAATTACATTAAAAAGGAACTCATCTCTCTCATAAGTTCCTTTTAAGGATTACGTCTAATCGTTGTTAGCCCATGCGATGGCTTCAAGATATGCCTGCACAACATATTCCTGATCCAG
>JAUZPH010000274.1 GCA_030706065.1 Bacillota bacterium
GGAAGGCCAAACGTGGGCAAGTCCACATTATTCAACAAGCTTGCCGGCAGGAGGATTTCCATTGTTCAGGATACCCCTGGAGTAACAAGAGACAGAGTCTATGCCGAAGCGGAATGGCTGAGCTATAATTTTACCATAATTGATACCGGCGGAATCGAGCCGGAAAATCAGGATATAATAGTAAGCCAGATGAGGAGGCAGGCTCAGATAGCCATTGAAACTGCCGATGTCATAGTGTTTATAGTAGATGGCAAGGAAGGCCTCACAGGAGCAGACAATGAAGTAGCCCAGATGCTGAGAAAAAGCAAAAAGCCGGTGCTTCTTATAGTTAACAAGATTGATTCTCTGAAGGATGAGGACAATGCCTTCGAATTCTACAATCTTGGTATCGGAGACCCGATAACCATATCCGCAACCCAGGGCCTTGGCCTCGGAGATATGCTGGATAGGTTGGTGGAGAATTTCAAAACCAATGGTGAAGCCGATGAGGAAGAGGAAGAGATAATAAGGATTGCAGTTATGGGTAAGCCGAATGTGGGAAAATCGTCTCTGATTAATAAGCTTCTTGGAGAAGAGAGAACCATAGTCAGCGATATTCCCGGCACCACCAGAGATGCCATTGACAGCTACCTTGAAAATGAGCTTGGTAAGTTTGTCCTGGTTGATACTGCAGGCTTAAGGCGCAAGAGCAAGGTTAAGGAAGAGATAGAGAGGTACAGTGTTGTAAGAACCTTGGCTGCCGTTGAAAGGGCAGATGTATGTATACTGATGCTGGATGCTGAGGAAGGCATAACCGACCAGGATGAGAAGATAGTGGGATATGCCCATGAGATGAACAAGGCCATAATGGTAATTGTAAACAAGTGGGACCTTATAGAAAAAGACGACAAGACCATGAATGAATACAAGAAGAAGCTGGAGTACAGCCTGAGCTTCATGGCTTATGCGCAATATCTGTTTATTTCCGCAAAGACCGGACAGCGTACCCATAAGGTTTTGGAACTGGCAAAGGAATGCTATGATAATTACAACAAGAGAATATCTACCGGCGTACTGAATGAAGTAATAAACAAGGCTGTGCTTATGAAGGAGCCTCCTGTTGTGGGCCTTAGGAGGCTGAAGATATATTATGTAACTCAGACAGGAGTTAAGCCGCCGACTTTCATATTCTTTGTAAATGACACCAATTTGCTCCATTTCTCATATGAAAGGTATCTTGAAAATCAGTTGAGAGACAGCTTTGATTTCAAGGGAACCGGTATAAAAATTCAGTTCCGGGAAAGGAAGGAATAGCATGGCTAAAGTAGGATTTTTGGGTGGGGGCAGTTTTGGTACTGCTTTAAGTATTCTACTGGGAAACAAGGGCTTAGAGGCAAACATTTACGACAGAGAGCTGCCAGTAGTGGAGGAAATAAACAATAAAAGAACCAATGACAAATATATAAAAGGAATAAAAATCCCGGAAAATGTAACAGCCTTTAATGAGGTTGAGCCGGTTGTTGAAGGTGCGGATTTCATAGTACTGGCAGTGCCATCCCATATAATAAGGATAATGTGCAGAAGGGTCAAGGATCTTGTTAAGCCAAATCAGATAATCGTCAGCATAGCAAAAGGTATTGAGGAGGGTTCTCTGAAGAGGCTTTCCCAGGTTATTCAGGAGGAACTGCCGGAGAACCATGTAGTAATATTGTCAGGACCCAGCCATGCGGAGGAAGTATCCATAGCGATTCCAACAACGGTTGTAGTGAGTTCCACCCATATGGAGAGTGCCGTAAAGGTACAGGACCTCTTTATGACTGAAAACTTCAGAATATATACCAATGACGACCTGGTTGGAGTGGAAATCGGCGGTGCCGTAAAGAATATAATAGCACTGGCTGCGGGAATCTCCGATGGAATAGGTTATGGGGACAATGCAAAGGCTGCTCTTATGACAAGGGGAATGCATGAAATCGTAAGAATAGGCACAAAGCTTGGTGGAAAGAGTACTACCTTCTCCGGGCTCACCGGTATGGGAGACCTGATAGTTACCTGTACCAGTATGCACAGCAGAAACAGAAGAGCGGGCATACTCATAGGAAAGGGCTATACCATGGAACAGGCAGCTCAGGAGGTAGGAATGGTAGTTGAAGGCATAAAGGCCTGCAAGGCTTTCTATGACCTGAAGGAGAAGGAAGATGTGGATATGCCCATAACCGATGTGCTGTATAAGATGCTCTTTGAAGGGATGGCTCCTAAGATGGCAGTAATGGAGCTGATGACAAGGGATAAGAAGGATGAAATATACATAGATTAGTTGATGAAGAAAAATATTAATAAATAAAATGCAAATAAATGCAGGAGTTATAGCCCCCTGCATTTTATTTTTGTTATATATTCCGATTTCAAAATGTCATAAATATACCCTGAATCTAATATATATATACTGTTAATACGTAGAATTGGGAGGTATATTTTGGAAAACTTTGATATATACAGGGATATAGCAGAGAGAACTCAGGGTGACATCTATGTAGGGGTAGTGGGTCCTGTCAGAACCGGTAAGTCTACCTTCATTAAGAAGTTTATGGATATGATGGTTATCCCGAATATCGAAAATACCTATAAAAAGCAGAGAGCGAAGGATGAACTGCCGCAGAGTGCCTCAGGCAGAACTATCCATACCACGGAACCAAAGTTTGTTCCAAATGAGGCTGTAGAAATAAACTTAGCAGAAGGTTTGAAATTCAAGGTAAGGATGGTGGACTGTGTAGGGTACATCGTCAAGGGTGCAGCAGGGTATATCGAGGGCACACAGCCCAAGATGGTGACCACACCCTGGTACGACTATGAAATACCCTTTGAGGAAGCAGCAGAGCTTGGAACAAAAAAAGTTATCAATGAGCATTCAACCATAGGGCTGCTTATTACTACCGACGGCTCCATCACAGACATCCCAAGAGAGGAATATGTTGATGCCGAGGAAAGGGTGGTAAATGAGCTTAAAGCAATAAACAAGCCCTTTATAATTATATTGAATTCCGCCAGGGTTAATTCACCTGAAACTGGTGAACTGAAAGAAGAACTGGAGAAAAAGTATAGAGTTCCTGTAGAGCCACTGGATGTTTTGAACCTCAAGCAGGAGGATGTTACTACGGTTATGGACAGGGTTCTTGTAGAATTCCCGGTTAAGGAAATCAACATAGACATGCCTGAGTGGATAGAGAAGCTGGATGCAACCCACTGGCTGAAGGTTAACTTTATAAATATTATAAAGGATATGTGCAAGAACATAGAAAAAGTCAGGGATATTAAGGAGTCCATTGATGCCTTCAGTGAAATTGAATTCCTGGACAAGGGAATAGTAAATGAGATGAATATGGGAGAAGGTACTGCAAGGGTTGAAATTGCACCTCACAAATCCATATTCTATAACATCTTAAGCGAGGTATGCGGCTGCAATATAAACGGTGAAAACGAGCTTCTCACAATTATGAAGGATCTCCGCAGGGCAAAGGTTGAATACGACAAGGTTGAAAATGCCCTGAAGGAAGTAAGGGAAACAGGCTATGGCCTTGTTGCTCCTCAGCTTACTGAAATGAAACTGGAAGAGCCGGAGATTGTGAAGCAGGGAAACAGGTTCGGAGTGAAACTGAAGGCCTCGGCGCCCAGTCTGCATTTCATAAAGGCAAATATCGAAACTGAGATATCACCGATAATGGGGACTGAGAAAGAGAGCGAGGAATTGGTTAGGTCACTCTTGGAGCAGTTTGAAAGTGAGCCGTCCAAGATTTGGCAGAGCAATATGTTCGGCAAGTCCCTGGAAGTGATGGTTAAGGAAGGCCTGCAAAACAAGCTCTTCAGGATGCCGGAGGATGTCCAGGTGAAGATTCAGAGGACTCTTCAGAAGATTATCAATGAAGGAAATGGCGGCCTGATTTGCATCATCCTGTAATGAAGGTTTATAAGTGGAGGATTAAGGTGGAACTTTTAAATTTCTATATTTAGAGGTTCCATTTTTTTACTGTGTGGTATAATTATTGCAAAGTGCCTGTCTAGTATACTAAGGTTGATGGGAACGAGGTGTAATGAAAGTAATATGAAAAAGTTTGCCGTTATTATTACCCTGATACTGATATTTGTAATGAAAAGTACGGTTTCTGCATGCACGGTTTTTAACGCTTCAGACGGGAGTAAAATACTTGCAGCCACCAACGAAGACGGCCTGAATACAAATGCAAGGGCCTGGTTTCTGCCGCCTGGTAAGGACGAGTATGGTGCGGTATTTTTCGGTTTTGATGATACCTGGGTACAAGGCGGAATTAACGACCAGGGGCTGTTTATTGATTGGGCAGAAGAGGATTCCGAGGAAATCAACTTTCCCGAGGAAGGTGTCTACTATAAAGGAAATTACAGTATTCTTTATGAAGGCAACCTTAATGAAAAAATACTGCAGAGCTGTGCCAATCTGCAGGAAGCCCTGGATATGTATAAGAAATTCAATGAAATTGCCTTTTATCATGCTCATGTGATGATTGCGGATAAAACCGGAGCTTCTGCCATAATTGAGCCCTATAAGGGAGAGCTGAAAGTCTTAAAGAAGGAAGCTGGCAATCAGTACATGTCAAACTTCAATATATCGGAATCAAAGGAACCCGATTATGTGCCCAACAATGTAAATATGAGATTCAGCAGATATTACGCTCTTGAAAGAGGGTTCGAGGCAAACAGCCAGGTCACCGCCGATAATTTCAGGACATTACTGGAGAGCGCCAGTGATCCTGAGACAATCTATTCAAATATATATGATTTGAATTCAGGTGATATTTATATATACTATATGCGCGATTACAGCAAGCCGGTGAAGTTTAATTTGAAGGAGGAACTTGCAAAAGGAAAGCATATGTACGAGCTGAGTGCTCTCTTTAATAAGGATGTTCCCAATCTATCCAAAACAAATGTTAATAACCTGAACCCCTTCAGTGAAAAAGCTGCCTGGGTTCAGCAGCATTTGATATTCTGTATGATTGTCTTTATATTCTGGCCTGTGGTGCTGGCCTTGAGATTTGCAGTATCAAGAAAAAGATCAGGAAAGGGTATTTCTTTCAGGTTGACCAGGGGAGAGGTAATGGCTCTCTTAATATCTTTGCTTAGTGCCGTGATGTACTTTATTCACCTGAAGAGCCTTATTAAATATGGATTTTACTTAAGATACGGCTTTAAATTATATCAGGAAATTCTTCTGTATATACCGCCGGTTATAATCGCATTTTCACTTATGCAGCTTATCTTCGCGGTGTATTCATGGAAGAAGGGCAGATGGCCGCTGTTTCAGCGTATACTGTATTCTGTTGTTACTGTTTGCTTTGTTTATATATCAATAAGCATGCAGCACTGGTGCTGGCATTTATTTTAGCTTTGCTTGAGGTATGGTTTAAAGTAGGTAAACTAAAGGTGAAATAGAAAAATTCCGTTACAATGGTATTGCTTTTACCCGGAAGTGTGATATAATATAATTCGTCGACTGGGTATAGCGCAGATGGTAGCGCGCATGAATGGGGTTCATGAGGTCGCAGGTTCAAATCCTGTTACCCAGACCA
>JAUZPH010000275.1 GCA_030706065.1 Bacillota bacterium
CAGAACACCATAGAGAAGTCAAATGTTAATGTAATTAATGAAATGGTCAATATGATGACTGTCATGAGGACTTTTGAATCGAATCAAAAGGTTCTTCAGTCAATGGACGAAACCTTGGGCAAGGCAGTAAATGATGTTGGTACCGTAAGATAGAAGGAGGTTTATTATGCTTAGAATATTTTGGAACAGCAGAAGCGCCATGATGGCCAACCAGGAGAAATTGGATGCAATTTCAAATAACCTGGCTAATGCCAATACAGATGGTTACAAGAAAGTTAGTGTAAGCTTCCAGGACTTGGTTAGTGAAACTCTCAAACGAAATGGATATCCAACCTCCGCTGGTTCCGGTAATACAAGTAATCAATTTACCGGTACCGGTGTAAAGTCCACGGCATGGATACAGGACAATACACAGGGGACACTTAAGGAGACACAGAAAACAACGGATTTTGCAATAGATGGAGATGGATATTTTCAGGCTACCAGGGCGGATGGATCTATCGCATATACTAGAGTAGGCCATTTTGATACTGACGCGGAAAACCATCTGGTAGACTCCAATGGCAGCCGTGTTACCATACTTTATAATCCAGGTATTAACGGTGACAGTATAAAGTATACCAAGGATAATTTCACTGTTTCCGAAAGAGGGGAAATAATGATAAAGGATGGTGACGGGTATAAGTCTGTTGGGAGGCTTCCAATTTATACCGCCGATGGGGCGGATGCCTTCAGATCAGTGGGAGAAAATTACTATACTCCAAGCCAGGGCACAAATGTCTATGAGGTAAATAACCCTTCCATGTATCAGGGTTATATAGAAGGCTCAAATGTGGATATGGTTTCTGAGATGACTGATATGATGGTGACGCAGAGAGCCTTTGAATTTAGTTCAAAGGCAATGAAAACTGCTGATGACATGTGGGGCATGGCTAATAATTTGAGAAGCAAGTAATTACTGAAAAAAGTATATTGATAAAACAAAGTCGGTATTAAATTTATATATTTTAATACCGATTTTTAATTTATAGAAAATGTCTTTAGTTAATTTTCGAACCCTGTGCTCGTACAGATAAATTTTGAAACAATGTGGTCTGCCACATTGTATATTTTTTTTAGTGGTATCATATAATGTACTGTTAAAGAATGTAGGGGAGTGTTTTTATGATTAATTATTGCGACATGAATAATATGTACAATTATAATACAAATAACTCACAGAGCGGAATGAATACATCAAATTGCGGTTACGGCAATATTCCAAGCTATGGATACTGTCCTTATAGAGCGGCATACATCAATGGCACAGAAAATCAGTGGACAACATATCCATACAATACCGGGTACTACCAGTACTCACCAATGGCAAATTGTATAGTTCCAAATTACGGAACTGATAATGGTTATAACAATACGCAGAGAACGGTATATAACAGTGAGCCCAGGATGAGGACCGTCAGTATCGAAGATGTTGTAGATTGAACCTGCACGGATTCAAACAGCTTTTGACTTGAAAGAGGTAGTTAATACCTTGATTAATGCCTAAGCTGTTTATTTATTATGCTCTGATGAAGTTGGAGGGAGATTGATGGGGTAGGATATGTGATTGGTTGTTTTGCAAGTATAATATATTGGAAGCTTGAAAGATGCGAGTTTGTGAAAATATATGATAATTATCTGCGAAAGGTAGTTGGCAGAAATCATATCATTGAAGCGCTGCATATCATCATGACAGGATTAATTGTCTATATATTTGGAGTTCTGCCCGGTTATGAAGTTATAAATGCATTGACAGCTTTCATAGTAATAGATGTCAGCAGCACGGAAAGAAAAAATCTATTTATTAGCGAAAGTACACTCTTCTATGACTCTATTTCTAACATTTCAAAATCCCTGGTTGGTGGTTTCACAGCGCCTCTCGTTTATATTCTTGTTCTTGGTAATGGCTTTGGAATTGCCTATATGCTCCTTTTTAATCTGTCAATGGCCAATGATTATCCATTGATTCGCCGCCTATATTATACAGCCAGCATAGTACCTGCATTATTGGTTGAAGTAATTATGTATGGAATATATTTTATTCGTAGAAGGAAGATATATATTGATTTTAAAGGAGATTATTTTAAGAACTGTTTCTTCAGACCGCTTGTAAACATAGATATACTTGGTGCTCATATTGAATCCGTCAGTTTCTACTATTATTTTAATGATAAGGAAGGCCACTATGTAAAGGGCTATGGTGAGTATGCAAAAAAAGTAGACATGTCCTGTATCAAGGATTATCTTTCTATTGCCTATGGTACAGCCATGATATATTTTGTGGTATTTTTTATATTGTTCAGAGAAGTCAGTATTGTATAGCTTCATGAAAAATGAGGGAAGTATATGCATTTAAGAA
Organism: Bacillota bacterium; assembly: GCA_030706065.1. Classification (GTDB taxonomy): domain Bacteria; phylum Bacillota; class Clostridia; order Clostridiales; family Clostridiaceae; genus JAEZDX01. The sequence continues at coordinate 2,399 of JAUZPH010000275.1, forward strand.
TACTTCCCCCAAGTTTCTCTAGCTATGTTCTATTTAGATTTGAAATGGTAGAGGTAAGGGGAGGTATAACCTGCTTCTTTCTCGATATTATGCCGGGAAGATATACGCTGCTGCCCTCAAGTTTAATATTAAAGGCTCTTGAAAGCACTTCCTTTTCTTCGCCGGCAGCTATAAGCTCCGACCCGCCTTTTATAATGTCTGTCACCATAAGGATTAAAATTGAGAAACCATTTTCTCTTACTTTCCTTTCCATCAATTGAAGGATATCTTGCTTAATGGGGTGGAAGCTTTCAATATCCAAAGTGCCTACCTGGGATATTCCGACCTTCAAGCCGCCTATATTGAATATCTTGAAATCCTGATGGAAAATTTCCTCAGGAGACTTATCCAGCAGAGAGGTACCTGCTTTAAACATCTCTTTGGAGAATTTATCCACATCGATATCCGCTATCTCTGACAGCCGTCTTAGCATTAACCTGTCTATGCTTGTGGCAGTGGGGGATTTGAAGAGCAGGGTATCAGAGATTATTGCGGCACAAAGCAGTCCGGCAGTCTTTTTACTCGGCCTTATTCCATTTTCAAAGAAAATGGATGCTACTATGGTAGAAGTACTTCCAACAGGTTCATTTCTAAAGTATATGGGACTTCCTGTATGAACATCGGCAATTCTATGGTGATCAATAATCTCCAGTATTTCCGCGTCTTCGATTCCATGGACGGACTGAGACCTCTCGTTATGATCTACCAGTATTACTTTCTTCCTGTTTTTTGAAATAAGATGATACCGTGAGATACTTCCAATTACATTCTCATCCTTATCAATAACAGGATAACTCCTATATCTGGTTTCAATCATTACATCTCTTATCTCATCAACAAAATCCTCAGTGCTGAAGGCTGTAATATTTTCCCTTGTCATAACGTAACTTACGGGAACACTTTGAGCTATTAGTCTTGCTGCAGTAAAAGCATCAAGTGGGGTAACTATGACAGAACACCCATTTTCCTTAGCCAGGGTCGCTACTTCAGCATCAACAGACGCATTATCCGTAACAATACAGAGGGAAGCGCCTTTCTCGATGACGAGGCTTTGAATTTTTGGAGACCTTCCGCAGATTACGATATCTCCTTCTTCTATATTATTGATATCATTGAGTTCTGATGATACTATTATTTTTCCTGTAAGCTGAGGTTTATCTCCATAAATATGTACAAGCTTTGCAGAGAGCGTATCCATTATGTTTTCAATTCTTGTATCACTTTTTGAAAAGATGTTGTTATCCCACACGTCCATAAAGGTGGAAACCACATTGGACATGGACACTATTCCCTGCAGATTGTTGTTTTCATTTACCACAGGAAGCGTCTTTACATTATTTTTCTTCATTAGATTCCATGCCATCTTAAGTGAAATATCCGAGGAAATCGGAGCGGTTTTATCAATATTCAAATCACCAACCTGAGCTTTTACTGTATCCATATATATGGGAGGCTCCACCTGAAAATATTCCAGTACAAACCTTGTTTCCCTGTTTATTTCCCCCAGTCTTATCGGAACAGCGGGAAGGGGATGGGTTTTGTTTTTAAATTCCGCATAGGCAATAGCAGCACAGATGGAATCTGTATCGGGATTTTTATGCCCTGTGATATATAGCGCTTCTCTCATATAAATATTCAGTCCTTTCCATGTGCGGTCTTATTTTATTTTATTTTATCCATCCGATGAAATAAAGTAAAGGGATATTTTGTAGAGAGGTCAGGTAAAATTTCTAATACTTTCTATTTACAAAGTTCAAAATCATCATAGGGAATATGTTACAGACATATATTATATGGAAATGGTACGTCCTGGTACCTAACATTTATAAGGAGGACAGTTAATGATTGAGGAAAAAGAACTGCTCAAGGGACTAACTTCGCAAGAAGCGGATAGACGATTGAAGCAATTCGGTTTAAATCAACTTGAAGAAAAAGAGAGAATATCTCCGGTGAAAATCTTCTTCTCGCAATTTAATGATTTCATGATTTGGGTATTGATAGCTGCTACGGTTATATCCGGTTTAATGGACGAGAAAGCGGACGCTGTAACCATACTCATAATTATATTCATGAATGCTGTTTTAGGTTTTATTCAGGAGTATAGAACGGAGAAATCATTGGATGCCCTAAAAAAGATGGCGGCACCGACGGCAAAGGTAATAAGGGACGGCAGAATATGCGTAATCAACGCCGAGTACATAGTTGCTGGGGATATAATAGTCCTCGAAAGTGGTGACAGGATTCCCGCTGATGCTTCAATAATTCAATCAAATAATGTCCTGGTGGATGAATCTCTATTGACCGGTGAATCCGTCGGGGTCAACAAGAGCAGCAGGGATAAGGAAAACATGTTATATATGGGAACCGTAATGCTGCTTGGAAGAGCTACAGCCAGGGTGCTTCAAACAGGTATGTCTACAGAGATGGGAAAGATTGCAAACATGCTCCAAAATATTGAAGAAGACAGGTCTCCTTTAAAGGAGAAGCTGGCAATGCTCGGCAAGATAATGGTTGTTATGTGCATCGTAATATGTCTTATTGTTACTGCACTTGGTATTTTGCGGGGAAACAATGTAGTGGATATGTTCCTGATGGGAATAAGCCTGGCAGTGGCTGCCATACCGGAGGGGCTTCCGGCAATAGTAACTGTGGCACTGGCTCTTGGAGTCTCAAGGATGTTAAAGAGAAATGCCCTTGTAAGAAAGCTCCCTGCAGTAGAAACATTGGGATGCACCTCTGTCATATGCAGTGACAAGACGGGGACACTGACAGAAAACAAGATGACAGTAAAAGTGCTTTATTACAACAACGACACTGTTGAACTGGGGAATAAAACTACCTTCAAGAGTTCGGCAGATATAGATATGCTCAGAAGCATATTTACCTTCTGCAGTGACTGCAGCTTTGATTTTGATAAGAAATATACCGCAGACTCTTTATTTGGCGATCCGACGGAGACTGCATTAATCAGAGGCTTTTTTGAGGAAAGCAGCGAGCTTAAAAAGTTCCTATCCAAGTCCTTAAGGGTCTATGATATTCCATTTGACTCCAACAGGAAAATGATGACGGTGATTATGAAGGAAAACGGCAGGGAAATATGCTATGTAAAAGGCGCACCGGAGAGGATTGTTGA